>JAPPDF010000089.1 GCA_028875575.1 Acidobacteriota bacterium | reverse complement strand
TCAGCAGGACCAATTCTTCGGCGAGGCGTATCGGGGATTGCACGGCCGTGCTCATAATCTTCCTATACGGATTCGAAGGTTCGAGATGCCGGGAATCGCAGGGGCTCGATCAATTCGACACACCGATCATCGAACTTGCGCGACGCGAGTGTCGTTGTCCCCATCCGAAAGTATGCCAACCATTGAGAAGCGCAAGAACAAATGACTGAATGTTCGCTGTTTGGCATACCACTATTTTTCAGGATCATGGTGCCAATCCCTCCTCGGTCTGTACAATCATGCCTTCGCTGACATGCTGAATGCCGCCGGTGATGACCGGCTGTCCGTCTTCCAGAGCGCCGATGACGAAAGCCTCGTCGTTGACGCGCTGCAGGATGCGCACCGGGACGACGTGCACCCTCTTGTCTTCGCTGACTGTCCAAACCTCGTTGCCGGGGTGCAGTGCCGGCCGCGGTACCCGGAAATAGCTCTCCGGAGCAACCCCCTGGATCTCCACCTCTACAAACTTGCCCACCAGGAGTGGGGGTGTATTTCCGGATCCATCGGTTCCGTCCGCCGGGGCTCCCGCGGTAAAGGGTCTGGGCACCCGCAGGATTGAGTCGATAGTTCGGGTCTGTTGGTCGATGGAAACTTCAGCCCGGTCGACGTAACCTTTCCAGACATAGCTCGTATCGCCGTATCTGGCAATCACACGGGCAGCCACCCGCCTTCTGGAGTCCCCCGCACGCAGTTTCCAGAGACCTGGAATCAAGCCGGCGTTGGCGTCGGACAGTGGCACCACCACTTCGACCGCGTCGGAGGCGAACAGTCGCCCGACAGGTTGGCCGGCGGTGACAAACTGCCCCACATCCAACGACTCGTGGCGAACGTAGCCGTTGAACGGTGCTCGTACTTCGGTGCGGGACAGGGCCAGCCTGGCATCGGCCAGCTGGGACTCCACGCGGTCTATGGCCGCCTGAGCCGCCTTCATCTGGGGTTCCCGCAGGGCCAGGGGCCCGGGCTTGCCCGCCGAAGCTCCTGCCTCCTGCTGCTGGAGAGAGTACTGCTCGAATTCGGTGCGGGCGAATGCCGACTCTTCCTGAGCCACGAAGAGCGCGACCCGGCGAGACTCGAGTTCGGCTTCCACCTGGCGCAGGCGGTGCAGGTAGTCTTCCTTGTCGATGCGGAATATCGCCTGGCCCGCCCTGATCCGCCCGCCGCTCTGGAAGGCCGGATTCATCCAGACCACCCTTCCGCTGAGCAGCGGCGCAATGTCGATTTCAGCGCTGGCCCGCACCGTTCCGGCGCCGTATACGGGGATGGCTCCGGAGCCGGCCACGACCTTGGCTGTCTGTGCAAACGGGATTTGGGGAGGTGGCTCGCTGCGCTCCGGTTCGGGCGCCAGCGACACCAGGTAGTACGCCAGGGCGCAGGAGCCGACAAGAATGACAATCGCGACCAAATAGCCTGTTAGTTTTCTCATGCTGATCCACTCAGTGGGTATGGATACGGCTTGCACAAAGTCACTACGACTCCCTGGACGGTAGTTCATGCCGGTCCTGACCGGCATCCCCGTGATCCGGATAGAACTGTTGGCAGTAGCGTCGATACCTCCCGATCTCCCCGTCGGACCGGCACAGACGTGGACGAGATCGGTACCGCTTGTTTCCCCAGATCACCACATCCTGCAGAACGTCCTGTTTTTGGATAGCCAGCATGATTCTGTTCATGATGCCGGCGCGCAGGTTGGTTGGAACAAACCTCAATCCGACGATCGGCCGCTTGGGACGGCGTATCTCCCGCACCTGACTGGCCAGAACCAGGTCGATGAGTTTGCCGTCGACGGGCGTCGCCAGCACCCAAAGCCGCAAATCCATGCTAATGGTGCGTTCGTGAATATCGACCTGCGAATAACCCAGTCCAAAGACCCAGGTGACGGCGGTGACATCGAATACGAGGTCGGTGATCCCGGCGATCTTCCTGGTCCGTTTGAAGTTGAAGGAGCTCTCCAGGCAGGCGCCTTCCACCGATAGCGGCCCCACGCGGCTCACGTTGTCGTAGCCGTGCACATAACGCAGGTGCGCCAGGTCCACCGAATTCTCGGTTGTTTCCTGGGGATGACCGGGGAATCGGAAAGTCTTGTATCCCATCTCGCTCCAGTCGGGTCCGGTCGGTGGATCCTCGGGAAGGTTCCATTGTGGCGGACGTCCGTTGTGTCCCCACCAGGCGAAAACCAGGTCGAGCACTTCCCGCGTCTCGAACACCTTGAGCCAGGTGGCCTTGGGCGCCGGGGAAAAGGGAGTGGCGACGCATTGGCCGCTGACATCGAACTCGAAGCCGTGAAAGGGACAGACGAGACGGGAATCGCGCACCATGCCTCCGGCAGCGGGACCCAGGTCGGCGCCCAGGTGCGGACAGACCGCCTCGGCCACGCAGATATTTCCCTCTCCGTCACACCAGGCAATGATTTCATCGCCCATCCAGGTTTTTCGAATCAGCTTTTCCTTCAGGATGGAACGACGACTGGCGACGAAATACCAACCCTCGGGAAACGGGTGAAGCAGGTCGGGTTCAAGTTGCTGCTCGGTGATTTCGGTTGGCATGGTGCAACGAAATGCTGCGATTCGACGGCTGCAGTACACGGCAGGCCGAGCGGAATGGACACCGCCCGAATCATCCGGTTCGTCGTCCCTCAGGCCATGGCCCGAACGGCAACGCAAGGTGAGGAGACCAACGGTGGCAGGCCTCTGGCCAGCACACATCGCCTGAAAAAGCTGAACCCTTCCGGCCTAAAAAGTACCGCAGGCTCGACTAGCATATACCGTCCGCGCCACTTTTGCGAATGCCACGGGTTCGCATCTCTTGCCGCCCATCCCCCCGCTATGCCCGGAACGCGTCATTCCGGTCCCCCCAATGCGTGGCTGGTCGCGCACCCGATTTTCGCTTGGGGGGAGCGTTGTTGGTCCCCTATCGGTTGGGCCGCGGGCTAATTCTCGCCTGCCTATGTCTTCTGGATGTAGAGATTCACTATACAATCACTAGATAAATCATATTTTCACATGCAAATCACTATCAGTGCTTATTATCGGCGCAACTTTCGTTCCACGTTGGCTTTTTGGCATGACAAGCAGCGAAATCGGCGCTGCACCGCCACGGGATCTGCGAGTTTCGGGCAGGAGACCTCGGCCGACCGATTCTCCGGGGATCGCTCCATACCGAAACCCATGCAACTCAGATTCTCTAAAAGTGACATTGAAAGCCACGCTCCAAATGTGGCGGGAGTTTACTTGGTCTGCCGGTCCGGACCGGGAGTCTCTCACCTGGGCATCTACGTGGGTCAGTCTGAAAACATTGCCACGAGCCTGAGGATGCAATACGAGAAGGCATCAGACCAATCCTCCTGAATTTGGAAACACCGGCCCACCCACTATGCCTTCGAAATCGTGTGGTGGGAGCCTGCCCGAATCAAGAGACACCAGCAATGGATCAGTAGATACCGGCCCAATTGCGACTGAAGAGATCCGTGTCTGCTCAAGGGACCAGCGATGGAACTCGAATGGAGAATCTGCGAAAATGGCTGGTGCGACTTGAGGATTGTGAAGCTTGGTTGGAGTTCCGGCAAAGGCGGGGTCTACATCATCTGGTCCGGAAGAGGTGTGGTCTACGTCGGCCAGGGAGACTTCGAGGAAAGGTTCTCAAGGCACAGGAAAGATCCTCAGATCTTGAGGTACGTGGCCAACAAACGCCTTTACGTGACTTGGGCAGTCGTTGAAAAAGGCTACAGAAATGGAGTGGTGAGATTCCTGGTGGATATCCTGGAACCCCTGTTGGAACACTACTATCCGGACGACGATCCCATCGACGTCAATTTGCCCCCATGGCAGGCACAACTGTACCCCGAAGAACCGGTTTGACAGCCTGAACCTGAATTTCTGACCGGTTGCCCCCATTTCCCGTCAGGCCGCTGGATTCAAACGGTAACGGACGCCTCCCTCCACGCCTCCGGTACCGGCTACGACCCTCCACCACGCCGGCGACTCCAGAGTAAGCGGACTGCGGACCACGACGGTGGGGCTCCGGGAGCGAGGAGTGGCGACGGAGCCTACCTGCCGGCGAGGGAGTAGGGGAGGCTCGGGATCGGACCCGGGAAAGGAGTCTTTCGCGAAGGGATCCGCGAAGATTCCCCACGTGGGAAAATAGCTATCCACGAGGTTACACGAGGGATCACGAAGGCCACGAAGGGGTACGAAAAGCCACGGAGGGAAGAAGGGACAGTTTGATAAGGTGTTGATTGATGATTGGGGACCGGTTCCACAGACTTCGGCCTTGATCCGGAATCCGAAATTCGCAATTCTTGACTGGTTTGGCAACGTTGCTTCGACTCAAGAGATCTAGATTGAGCATGGACAGAAAAATCGAGTTTCAGAGTTCTCCGCGCAAGCATTCCGGCTACGGCACCCGACCTGGAGTATGTCAATCGGCCTTCCTCCACCTGGTCTTCAAAATCTGCACTTGTTGTCGTGTCGGGGCAGATCCCTTTCGACGAGTGGTTCCCATTCTTGCCCTGGCGACCCTTGCATGCTTCTGGCAGGCAGTGTCGGATCCGTTCGACTCAAGGGCGGCGAGCAGGGATGAGGGCCGGGCCGATAGGCTGTTCAATATGTGGCTGGATCCGCCGGAGAGCGATCCGACGGTTGATGTTTACTCGGAAGCCACCTATAGCCTGACCTTCCGGGGATTATGGACCACTGCGGTCACCTCCGGCGGCCTTCCGGGAGGCGCGCATTTCACAAATTTGATCGGAGGGGTGCACAATGCCGGCGTTACCTTCTTGAGGGACGGCGGCAGGGCCACCGCAGGGGTCGAGTTCATGGCGGAACTTGGCGGAACGAGCACCCTGGCGAGCGAAGTCAGGGCAGCCGAACCCGATGCGCTCGCCGTTCTGCTGGGCAGCGGCAATATTGGTCCGACCGGTTCGTCCACCATCAACGACGTCACGCTTACCACCGATCATTCCCGGGTCACCCTGCTCACCATGATCGCTCCGAGCCCGGACTGGTTCGTGGGGGTATCCGGGCTCTCCCTTCTGGATGATCGGGGGGAATGGATGGCGTCGCTCACAGTAAACCTGTACCCGTGGGATGCCGGAACTGAGGAAGGTACCGAATTTTCACTGGCGAACCCAGCCACAACGCCGCAGGGAGTCATCACCAGCATTCGGGGTAGAGGCAAGTTCTCGAACGAGCCGATCGCCACCCTGACCTTCACTCTTCAGTCGGTCGAGATCGCCGAGATTGCGCCCGAACTGCTGATTTCCACCCTGGTTTCCGGCCTGACCATCCCCTGGGATCTGGACTTCACGCCCGATGGGACCATGCTGTTCACTGAGAAAAGGGGCGTGCTGAGCAGTCTAGGGACCGACGGCACGGTTCGCGGGGTCAATGCCGAGATGGGAGACTTGTTCGCCGTCGATGAGACCGGGCTGATGGGTATCGTCGTCGATCCGGACTTTGCCTCCAACCGGCGCTTCTACACCTGCCAGGGCCACGTCGGGCCCGAGGTCCAGGTGATCGCCTGGGCCATGAACGGCACCTATACCGCGGCCACCCGGGTAGCCGATCCCCTGGTCGGCGGCATCCCGGCCACCAGCGGACGTCACGGCGGCTGTCGGCTGCGCTTTGGACCGGAGGGCTATCTGTGGATTGCGACTGGGGACGCCGCCTCGGGGAGCATCCCGCAGGATCTGGCCTCATTGGGAGGCAAAGTCCTTCGAGTCGACCCTTCCACAGGCGCAGGAGCGGAGACAAACCCATTGGCGGCTCCACGGATTTACAGCTATGGCCACCGAAACGTGCAGGGACTGGCGCTACGGCCAGGCACCAGCCAGATGTGGGCGGTGGAGCACGGACCAAGAGTGGACGACGAGATCAACCTGCTGGTTGCCGGCGGCAATTACGGCTGGGATCCGGTGCCCGGCTACAACGAATCCGTACCCATGACCGACCGGGTGAAGTTCCCCCGCGCCGTTGAGGCCAAGTGGTCCTCAGGATCGCCGACGCTGGCCGTGAGCGGCGGCATTTTTCTTGAGGGCAAACAGTGGGGTGTCTGGGAGGGCCGGTTGGCGGTGGCCACGCTCAGAGACAGCCGGCTGCGCCTGTTCGAGTTCACCTCGGAGGGCGCTTTCGTCGGTCAGGTCATCGTCTCCGAGCTGGACCGCTCCTACGGCCGGCTCCGGACTCCGATGATGGGCCCCGACGGGGCGCTGTATGTGACGACTTCGAACGGCGGTGGCAGAGACCTGATCCTCAGGGTCGCCTCGGCGGAATCCACGGAAGAAGTGGTAGATGATCCGGCGGAACTTACCGAGGCCGACCTGGAGGACAGACGGCTGACCTTGAACGTGGCAGGTGAAGGCGGGGCGGCCAGAACCCTCGAGCTACGGTTCGGAGAGGGCAACCGCTTCGAGCAGACCGAGTCGGGAGCCGCCTCCCGATCAGGGACCATTACCTATGAGAAGACGGGCCCGCGCATGGGAACGGTGAGGCTGGACTACGATGACGGGACCTCCTGCGAGCTTCGTTTGAGCTTTAGCGAGTCGGGAGAGGGGACGTTCGCCTATGACTGCGGCGACGGGAGCCCGGACGTGGGAAGCTTCCGGTTGACAACAGGTTCTCTGTTCGTCCCGGTGATCCTCTCCTCGGCGGGCCTGAGACAGTCTTTCTTCACCTCGGAGCTGACGCTCACCAACCGGGGAGAGAAGGAGGTAGAGCTCGACTATACCTACTCGTCCAGGGACGAGCCTGAAAGGAGAAGCGGGAGAGCGTCGGACGTTCTTCCCGCCGGCAGGCAGAAGATCGAAACCAACGCCCTCACTTACCTGGCGGGCCTTGGGATACCGATCCCCGAAGCGGGGAACCAGTTGGGGACGCTGCGGGTGGAGGCGCCGCCGGGTTCCGAGGTGGAGGCGGTGGTGCGGACCACGACGATAGTACCTGACGGGAGAGCGGGACTGGCCTACCCGGGAGTGGCTGAGGAGGAGGGCTTCAGTGAGCCGGTCTACCTGTGCGGGCTCAGGCAGAACAGCCAGGACCGCTCCAACGTGGCCTTCCAGAACATGGGGGCTCCGGGGGAGGGGGCGATCACCCTCAAGACCAGCGTGTATTCGGGGGAGGCGTCCGACACGAGTCCCCGGGAGCTTGACGACATAACGCTGGGGCCAGGAGGGTTTTACCAGTACTCGGGGCTTCTGGGCGGAGTGGAAAACGGCTACGTGAAGGTGGAGCGGGTGGAAGGAGAGGCTTCCTTCTACGCCTATGGGGTGATCAACGACCAGGCCAACTCGGACGGGTCATTCATTTTCCCGGTGACGGCGAGTTCGCTGGAGGGAAAGAGAAGGCAGACCCTGCCGGTGATCGTGGAGACGCGGGACTTCACCAGCGAGCTGACGGTGACGAACTTCTCCGAAGAGCCCAGCACGCTGAACTTCGAGTTTGTGTCGGAGCAAATCCAGGGAGATGATAAGACGGTGGGCTTTCAGATGGAGCTGAAAGCCGGGGAGCAGCAGATTGTTGCCGAATTGGTGGAGGCTTTGCGCCGAGAGGAGATGGCGGGACTGGGAGAGAGACGGGGCTTCTACCTGGGAGCGTTGTTCGTCACGGCGGAAGAAGGCGACCTGAGCGGGGTGGTGATCGGTGCCAGAACGAGCTCGCAGGGAGGGGGAGGACAGTACGGCGTCTTCTACAACGCAGTGCCGGAAGGAGAGGGCTTCGCCAAGGAAGCCTGGGTGGAGGGGCTGCAGCAGAACGCGGAGAACCGCAGCAACCTGGCGCTGGTCAACACGGGAGAAGTCGATGGCAGCCCGAGCGTCTTCCACCTGGAGATCTACAACGGGGAGACGGGGGTGCTGGAGGAGACGGTGGTGACCAAGCCGATCCCGGCCCGGGGCTGGCATCAGATCGACCGGATCCTGCTGAGAGCCAACCCGGAGACCCGGCAGGGGTACGTTCGAATCGAGAAGATGTCGGGGCAGAACCCGTTCCTGGCCTACGGCGTGATCAACGACGGCGGGGCGCCGGGGCAACGTAGTGGCGACGGTGCCTACCTGCCGGCGAGGGAGTAGGAGAAATTTGGGATCGGACCCGAGACATGAGTAATCCAAGAAGGAATCCGCGAAGATCCGCCACGCCGTAAAAAGAGTTATCCACGAAGGGCCACCAAGCGAGACGGATCCGATTCAACGCGCACACAGCCAATTAGTGGATTGAGCTTTTTGCAAAATTCACAGCGGGTCAGGTCATCTTGCCGGCAAACCTGCGGTTCTGCCCTTTGCAATATCCGGTGCGACCTGGTGAAAATGCTGTCTAACCTCAAGAGGCACCCATTGTGTTTTTGTGCCTTTTGTGGCCATTTCCGGTAAACGTCTCGCTGCGGAATTTTGAAAAAGAGTCGATTATTAACATCGATGCACAGGATTACCAACCTTTGGTCTGGGCTGCATGATCCGAGATGGGAGTCTTCATCCCGTTGGGTTCAACCATCGCTTGTTCTTTGACGAGGATTTCTGAGACCGGATTCCAATTGCATCAATCCCTTCACACCCGCCCCCGATCATTGAGCAAGTCCGCTTCCTGTGGAGGAGCTTTTCACCCTGTTAATCCTGTCTATCCTGTGTATCGATGTTTCCTGGTGCAGCCAACCGATTTTCCGTACACCGTTCCTGCTCTCGCCAGGGCATGAACTTCCGATGTTTCACTTTCGCATAATCCAAACGCCAGGGCGGGGAACCGGCTCGCCTGTAGCGGGACGCGATTCACCGGACGGAAATGCAGCTTCACGTACCCCGGTTGCGCGTCCGGCCCAAACCCCGGTTTTTGCCGGGGCGCAAGGCATTTTGGAGTAGGATATCCGCAGCCGCGCCCGGTGAAATTTGAAGCGCGCGGATCCCCTTTCACCAAGTTCGGTTGAAGATCGGAAAGGCCATGGAATCGGTTCCAATCTCAGATCGGCGCAACCTCAGCCGGCGGCAGTTCCTGGCCGGTTCGGCGGTGGCCGCCTGGACGGCCCTGCAGATGGGTGCCTGCGGGCCAGCCGAGAGACCTGACAGGGCCGCGGCCGTGCGGACGGTACTCGGTCGGGTCGCCCCCCAAGGCCTGGGCGCGACACTCATGCACGAACATGCGCCCACGGTGGATTGGTCCGAGCTTTACGCGACCCCGGCGGCTCCCCTGGACTCTCTGCGGGAAAGAATGCTGACTGAGACCTCGGGGATGTTGAACGCCTTTCACCGATCGCTCTCCGCCGAAGACGGCCCCGGAGCCATCGTGGAATGCACTCCCATCCGGGTAGGCCGCTATCCGCAACTGCTGTTGGATCTGGCCAGGCGGACAAAGGTCCATATCATTGCTTCCACCGGATTCTGGTGCGAGGCCCTGGCGCCCCAGCATCCCTGGGCCGTACGGATGGGGATCGAACCCGACGGCGCCGCCAGGATGGCCGACTTGTTTGCACGGGAGATCTCCGAGGGGATGGAAGATCCTCACGGCGGCAGGGGAGAGCGTTTCACCACGATCCGGGCGGGAGCCATCAAGATCGGGACGAGTGCGTTGATGCGCCCCAGCGAGAAGGCGGTTCATATTGCCGCGGCCATGGCCAGCCGGCAAACCGGCTGTCCCGTGACCACCCACACCACCAACGGGGGCGGGCTGGAGCAGGCCAGGCTGCTGCTGGAATCGGGCGCCGATCCCGGCCGGGTGATCATCGGGCACCAGGGCCACATGGACGACGGCAGGAACGCCGAGGCCGGAGACTATCACCTGGAAATTGCAAGGCTGGGCTGCTACCTGCAGTTCGATCGGGTCGGTGCCGGGAATTACGACTGCGACAAGCAGGCCCGCCTGATCCAAAACCTGGTCGCGGGCGGATTCGAGCGGCAAATTCTGGTCAGCCACGATCATGTTCCCTACTTTTACCGGGCGTTTTCGGCGGAAACCAAGGACAGCCAGGGCTGGAGAGAGAATCGGGCGGACTTCACCATCGTGACCACCAAGCTGGCGGCTTCGCTGGAACAACTGGGCGTTTCCCAGGCCCGGATCCGAACCATCCTGGTCGAGAATCCCGGCAGGGTTCTGGCGTTTTAGCCGGTTCCGGCCGCGCTGCCCTGCGGATCATTCGAGGAAGAATGGCAGATCGTTTTGTGAGTTGAACCACGAATGGGCATGAATGAACACGAATAGACAACGAAATGTTTGAACTCAAGACCGTGAAACCCGTCGCTCAGAGAAACCTGTTCAACCTGTCCATCCATGTAAGAAAACCATCGACTCACGCTTGACTTTGAACCGGTTTCCGGCCACCCGGCGCTGGCAATCACTCGTACATTCCCAGGAGGAAAACCATGATACAGGGCATTACGCGACGGAGTTTGCTGCAATCCCTCGCCGGCGGACTGGCCGGCGGGACGCTCACCGCGGGACTGGCGGCCGAGAGTCTGGCCGGTGCGTTGCCGGCGCCATCCGGTTCAGCGTCCCGAAGTGCGCCCATGGAGCGGCTGAGGCGCAGCATCGATCCCGACCGGGTCCTGCTGTGGGAAAACACTCGCAAGGAGATCCGGGAACTGCTGGATAGCGGACTGCTCAAGGCGGCCATCCTGCCGGCGGGTTCCATAGAGCAGCACAACGAGCACATCGCCCTGGTGGAAGATACCGCCCATGCCACCTTCTACGCCAAGCAGATTGCCCTGGAGCTCTACCCGCGGGTCATTGTGGCTCCGCCCAGCTTTTGTGGCTACGCTCCCTACTGGATGTCACGGAAAGGCAGCATCACCCTGCGCCGCAAGACCTTTCAGGACTACATCTTCGACGTGCTCCACTCCTTGAAGACCAACGGGATCCATACCCTGCTGGTGCTCAACGGCCACGGAGGGAACCAGCAGCCGCTCAAGGAAATGGAAGAGACCTGGCGCAGCAAGCTCGGGGTGACCATGGAGGTCGACTCCGTTTGGGCGCCGACCCCACCGGATTTCGTCAAGACGGTCCTGGAAAGCAAGAAGCGTCTGTCGCATGCCGAGGAGTACGAGACTTCCATTGCTTTGGCCGCCCATCCCCACCGGGTACGCCGGGTCAGCATGAAGGAGTACGACGACGCCAATCTCAACTACGAGTCGGGATTCTCCCCCGAAGTGGAGCACTTCCTGCGCATCGACGGGCGCACCTTCATCGACGGCCGCATCAACGAGGAAGGCGAGAATGCCACCGATCGAGCCCGCCAAGAGCAATCGCTGCTGGCTACGGCAGCCAAAGGGGAAAAGCTGATCGCCCGGGTGGTCGAATATTACGTGGAGAAGCTGCAGAAGATGATTGCCGCCACCGAAACAGGTCAGCCCTGGCCTCCCGCCTGAGGGTCGGGCTAGCCCGCATTTCTCACCAGGCCGCTCGATTCATAGAGGAAAGTCCATCTATTTTCAGCACCTCATGGGTCTGATTGGTACGTCTTGCGGTTACACAGGGCGCTGGGCGTGCCCTGGCTTGTCCTTTTTCCCTCAGCGCATCCATGCTCGCTCGACCGTAGTGACGGCTACGCTCTTCGCTCCCGAGCACGCGCTGAGGGGAAAATGCCTGCGCCATGATCACGCCCCCTGGCGAGAAATGCGGGCTAGCGGTTCTCCAGGTGCCAGAACACACCGGTCAAACGCCGGTCGCCGCTTCTGAATCGTCGCAGGGTCAGGAAACGGTTCGGCGACACTTCGATGGTGGCCGAGACGCAGTGGCTGGCCGGGTCGTCGGGGACTATGGTGAATTCCCGAGCCCGGTTGACCTTGGGGGTTCCGTTGGCGGTGCCGTCCGCCCACGTCCGGCCGCCGTCCAGACTGATGCGCACGACTTTGCTGTCGTCGAAGGTGGACTCTCCAATTTCCTGCCCGCCGTTACTGCTGAGCAGGACGACGTCGTTCTCCGTCCAGACGACGCTCCATCGATAGGCTCCGAAGCCCAGCAACCCGCCGGAAACTTCCTCGAAAGTCCGGCCGCCGTCCATCGATTCCAAGATCAGGCCGTTCTTGTAGCACCAGGGAATGTTGGGTGGATAGGGCACCCCGGTGAGGTTTTTCTTGATGGCTTCAGGGTCTTCTCCCGGCAACGCGTGGCGCTGAATTCGGGTGGCCGCCAGGATGTGGTTCGGTTGCTTGGGGTTCAGGGCGTAGGCCGTTTCGGTGGCATGGGGATGAACGATGGTTGGATCGCCCCAGGTTAAGCCGTCGTCGGTGGTACGGACCATCACGTCCCTGATTCCCGGGCGGGACTGGTCCGGTTGCCGGTAGTCCTCCCAGTCCGGGTAGCGCATGCTGCAGGAGAACATGACGGTTCCATCAGGCCTCTCAATGAAGTTGGGATGACACCAGGCGACATCCACTTTGGTGTAGGGGTCCCGGGGCGCCCGGGGGGCGAAACGGCCGAAGTCCAACCTGGTGCTGGTCCAGGTGGCTCCGTGGTCTCGAGAAACGGAGACAAAGGCATCCCGGGGATAGGGTGTGTCTCCTGATCGGTCGGGGGGTTCCTGATGGATGATCCAGAGCGTCCCCGACCGGGTTACGGTGAACCCGGCGACATGTTGGGGCGTCTCGATGTCCTCGAGTCGGATGGGAACCGAACTCCAGGTCTTGCCCCGGTCGCTGCTCTTGAACAATCCGGGATGGGTGGTGGTCGAGTTGATCCAGATGGCGCCGTCCGGTCCTCGCACCATGTTGTTGGCGGAGGCCTGACCGGAAGGGTCAATGACCACCTCCTCGTCCAGGATCAGTTCCAGGTCGACGTAGTGCAGTGGTTGGTCGCCGCATCCAGGAGCAAGGATGCCGCAGGCCAGGGCGAACGCCAGGAGTCCTAGAATCCTTGGCGTCCAGTGGGTTCGAGTCGCTTTTGCCATCGACCCTTGGGGAGCATCAAGCTGAAGCACGGCTGCGATTACGAGGAGTTCCGGTGCCCCGTCTCTGTTGATTGTATAACGAGCGAATTATACTATCGATTCCTGTCGTTGGTTCGGTTCAGCTGGGGGATCCATGGATCTGGGATTGAAGGGCAAGCGAGCCATCGTTACCGGGGGCAGCCGCGGCATCGGCCGCTGTTGCGCTGTGGGGCTGGCCCGGGAGGGCGCCCGGGTCTGCGTGACGGCTCGCACGCAAACCCTGCTGGAGGAGGTCAGGGCGGAGATCGACCGGGCCGGCGGCGAGGGGTGGACGGTCGCCACCGACCTGACCGAGCGGGAGGGATGCAGCCGGGTGGTGGATGAGACGGTGGCACGGTGGTCCGGAGTCGACATCCTGGTGAACTGCGCCGGTGCGGCCAGGATGGCCGATATCCTGGAGCTCTCGACCGAAGTCATCGACGAGGGGCTGGGACTCAAAAGCTACGGCTATCTGCGCATGGCCCAACTGGTCATTCCGCACATGAAGCGGAACCGGTGGGGGCGGATCGTCAACATCGCCGGAGGAGCGGGAGCCAGCCCGACACGAGTCAACATACCGCTGAGCGTGTCCAATATCGCCGTCTTGAACATGACCCGCGCCCTCTCCGACGCAGTCTCCGGGGATGGGATCCTGGTCAACACCATCTGTCCGGGACTGACCAAGACCCAGCGCGCCAGGGATCTGCAGCGCGACAAGGCCGCGGACGAAGGTCGAAGCGTGGACGAGATTCTGGCGGAGATCGGACGGAAGCTGCCGGCGGGGCGTTTAGCCGAACCGGAAGAGATCGCCGGCATGGTGGTTTTCCTGGCTTCGGAACCCTGTTCCTACCTCTTCGGCAGTTCCCTCTACATGGACGGGGGCGATAGACGGGGGATTCCTTGAGGCGGTCCCCTCTCGCCCTCCCCGAGGACGGCGGTCCAGGGTTGAGCTTCTACGGCTCATTGCATTATTCTTTGGTATTCCGATGCAGTCCCGGATGGGTCCCGCGCGGCCTGCGGGAGGCGTCGGATAACCAGCTGACAGAATTGGCGTGAGGTGACCGCATGTTCAACGGCGGCAAGCTGCAGCGCAAGCTTCGGGAAGGCCAGGCAGCCGTGGGCACCATCGCCTACTTCGGGTCTCCGGCCTTTGTGGAGATGGCCGCCGCCGCCGGATACGATTGGCTGTTCCTGGATACCGAGCACGGCCATCTGACCTCCAGCGATCTGCTGCCCCTGCTTCTGGCAGCCAAGGGGACCCCGATCGACGTCATCGTTCGGGTCCCTGGCCTGATAGAGGCTGAGATCAAGCGGGCCCTGGACTGGGGAGCCAACGGCATCGTGGTCCCCATGGTGGAAAATGCCGAACAGGCGGCCCTGGCGGTAAAGTGGTCCAAGTACGCTCCCTTGGGAAGACGGGGTTGCGGACCGCTGCGGGCCGAGTACACCCATCGGACCAACGAGTACTTTGCCCGGGCCAACGACTGGGTCACTGTGGTCGCTCAGATGGAGAGCCTGGAGTCGGTGAGAAATATCGAGGAGATTGTGCGCGTTCCCGGGCTGGACGCCGTCTTTATGGGGATGGACGACCTGCGGCAATCCATGGGATTGCTGGGGGTTCGCGATCACCCCGAGCTGGACGGCAAGGTCGACGAGATCTTTCGAGCCGCCCGGCAAGCCGGTATGCCTTTCGGCACCTTCGTGGGCAGCGCCGAGACCTGCCGGTCCTGGATCGATCGGGGCGCTCTGCTCATGACGGTGGGCTCGGACCTGGAATTCTGGGTGAACGGCCTGGACCGGGAAATGGAACGCTTGAAGGGAGAGGATCGGTCCGGCCGGGAGTCCTGACTCCATTCCACGGCGCCCCAAGATTTTGCCTCAACTGAACCCACTGATCAGGGAATTGCCCATGAATACCAGAACCATTCAGGCGACATCGCAAATCTTTCAGTCCTACATTGATGCCACTCCCATCTCGGCGGAGCTCTACAGGAGGGCGCAGCAGGTCTTTCCCTGCGGCGTCACCCACCAGTCCCGGGTCCTGGAGCCGCATCCCGTTTTTGTCTCCCGGGCTCAGGGATCCCGCAAGTGGGACGTGGACGGGCGTGAGTACGTGGACTATTTCGGCGGCCACGGGGCTCTTATGCTCGGGCATAACCATCCCGTAGTCCAGGAGGCGGTGCGGGAACAGATATCCCGAGGGACCCACTACGGATCTTCCCATCAATTGGAGCTGGAGTGGGCGGAACTGATCCGGTCCCTCGTTCCCAGCGCCGAGCGGGTCCGTTTTACGGTCAGTGGGACCGAGGCGACCCATTTGGCTCTGAGAGTGGCCAGGGCCTATTCCGGCAAGCCCAAACTGGTGCGCTTTGCCACCCACTTCCACGGATGGCACGACCACGTGGCCTTCGGCAAGGAATCCGTCGGGCCCAAGCCGCCGGCGGGCATCCTGCAGGAAATCGTGGACAACGTGCTGGTGTGCCCGCCGGGGGACCTGTCCTTGCTGGACGAGCTCTGCCGGGACCGGGACGACGTGGCCGCGGTGATTCTGGAACCGACCGGGGCCACGTTCGGCAAGGTGCCCCTCGATCCCGCTTTCCTTCCGGAGCTGCGGCAGTGGACCGCCCGGCGGGGAATCCTGCTGATCTTCGACGAGGTCGTGTCGGGGTTCCGTTGTTCCCTGGGCGGGGCTCAGGGTTACTACGGCGTGACACCCGATCTGACCACCCTGGCCAAGATCGTGGGCGGCGGCTACCCGGGCGCCGCCCTGGTCGGCCGGGCCGAGGTGATGCAGGTCATGGACCCCCAGGAGGGGGACAACGGGCCGGCCCCACCCCTGGTGGTGCACTACGGAACCTACAATGCGGCGCCGGTCACCGCCAGCGCCGGCATTGCCACCTTGAAAATCCTGCAGTCCACCGATCTGATCGCCCGGGCCAATGCCAGTGGAGCCAGCCTGCGCCGGGAAATGAACTCGGTCGCCCAACGCCTGGGCTGCGACTGGTGTGTCTACGGCGACTTCTCCGCCTTCCACATCTTTCCCAATCCCGACCACGATCCGGTAAGCCCTGCCGATATCATGGGCGGTCGGGTGGATTCCTGGAAGCTCCGGGGAGCGGCTTCCGCCCAGCTTCAGCACAAGGCCCGGGCGGGGTTCCTCTGCAACGGAGTGGACGTCCTGCCCTGGCCCGGGGGCCTGATCTCGGGAGTGCATACCGACGAGGACCTGCAGCGGACGGTGGATGCCTTCGAGGGTCTTCTGAAGATGCTGGACCGGGAGGGCGAGCTGAAGTAGGGAAGTCCAGGTGGTGCGGCTGTGCCTCAGACCGACACGCCGGGAAAAAAGAAATCCACGAAGGGCCACGATGAACGACGTAAGGAATACGGAGCGAGACGGAGCTGCTTCAACGGAACGCACCGCCCCAAAAGAGTTTCCCCCCGGGAGCGCGGGCGTCCCGCCCGCACCTTGTTTCTTTGGCCTGTGCTGACTTCCGTGCGGTGCTGCAGCCCACCACCCTGTCGGCGTGAACCTCAGCGGCCAGACCGAAGGAGATCCCCGGCGCATGGCCGCGTCCCCCACCGCACTGATCCCTACTCCCGCCAACTTTCGGAAAACTGTTCCCGAGTTCTCAATAGAATGTTGATTTTGTGCATTATAAATGCATAATATCGACTTTTAAACGGTCGAGATCTTCATTACGCAGTGACAAACTCCGCTATTGCATCGGCGACCTGCTCATTCGGAGGCTGCGAACTTGGCAGCGTCATCAGCGATTTGTTCCGTTTCTAGCGGGCAAGACTCGATCCGTGGACATTGATTGCGCCTCTGTAACCAGCCGGAGTACGGGATGCAACATTACATTGAACGGTCGCTGGAGCCGATCCTCGAGAAGGCGGCCGCCGAGTTTCCAGCCGTCGTGCTGACCGGACCCCGGCAATCGGGCAAGACGACCCTTCTGCAACGCCTCTTTGGCAAGCATTGCCGCTATGTTTCTCTGGAGCCGCCGGACGTTCGCGCAATTGCTCTGCAAGATCCTCGCGGCTTCCTGGAAATGCACCGTCCTCCCGTGATCTTCGATGAGGTTCAGTACGCATCCGGCCTGCTGCCTTACGTCAAGGAAAGGATCGATGCCGACCGCAGCCGGAAGGGGCAATATCTCCTCACCGGCTCACAGAATCTCTTGCTCTCGGAGAAGGTGACCGAGTCGTTGGCGGGCAGGACGGCGGTACTGCGCCTGTTGCCACTCTCCGGACGGGAAGCGGAGGGAAGGCCGCACAGGGCCCTTCCGTGGGAACGCAAAGTCGAGTCGTCTTGGAAATCGTCCCGTCTCTTCGACAAGGTGTGGAAGGAATTCCTTCGAGGGGGGTATCCAGAACTTGCAACCCAACCCGGCCGGGGTGTATCGCTCTGGCATTCCGGCTACGTACAGACTTATCTCGAACGGGATGTGAGAATGCTGCGCCAGGTCGGGGACCTGGTTCAGTATCAGAATTTTCTTCGGGTCCTGGCGGCTCGAAGCGCCCAGCTCCTGAATCTGACCGATATCGCCAGGGACCTGGGCGTCGCGGTCAACACCGTCAAGGCATGGCTCTCTCTGCTCGAAGCCACCCACCAAGTGATGGTGCTGCGTCCCTACTTCGCCAATGTCGGGAAACGGTTCGTCAAGACCCCGAAAGTGTATTTCACGGACGTGGGAACTCTTTGCTACCTTGCCGGCCTCAAAGACCCCCTACACGCCGCCTCAGGACCAATGGGAGGCGCCATCATGGAAACGGCGGTGCTCTCAGAGATCGTCAAGACCCTGACGCATCGGGGCCTCGACCCTCGGGTCTATTTCTGGAGGACCGTGGTGGGAACGGAAGTGGACTTCGTGGTCGAGACCGACGGGAGGTTCGTGCCGATAGAGGTGAAGCTGTCCGCGACGCCGCGCCCGGCCATGGCCAACACCATCAGGAGATTCCAAAGCGACATGGCGGGCGCTGCGATGCCCGGGTACGTCGTGCATCCGGGTGACCTGCGCCTGCCTCTCGGTTCCCAAGTGACGGCTCTGCCCTTCGCCGAACTGTAGCGGGCATTCGAGGGTGAAGCAACGGACCCATGGGGCCTTGTGAACAGGACGAGAAGCCGGTGCGCAGCAAGTGGATGTCCACCCGGGGGCGCGGGCGTCCCGCCCGCACAGGTCCTGGCACAGCTTCGGCTATCTCCTCCACTCGGTCGACCGGCAACGGCGCCGGGACTCTGCTTCGGCCGGACCCATGCCGTTCCCGCCGGCAGGGTGGCCGGGTGCCGCATCGCAGGGAAACTGAGCGGCACCGAACGGCAGTGCATGCGGGCGGGACGCCCGCGCTCCCGGGTGGCTCCTCTTCCAATCACACTTGCTCCTCGAAGGGGAGCGCACCCGCTTGCCGCGCCGCAGCCCTGCCAGTGCGGCAGAGCCGTCACGCTTGGTGGCCCTTCGTGAATCTTCGTGTGTCTTCGTGGATAACTCTTTTTTTCTTTTGTTTCAGGCAAGGCCCGCCACTTCCCCCACGATCCCCAGCTTCTCGTCGCTCAGGTGGCCGTAGCGGTTGATCCAGAACCCGTGCCGGCTGGCGCTCCGGGCCGTCCGGAGGCGGCTTCGAAAGTCCGCGGTGGGACCGTAGGCATGCGCCAGGGTGCAAACCGGGGTATTGCCGGCTTGCAGTTGGGCCTGGGCGATCTTGCGGTGCTGGGCGGCCTCTCCCACCGGATGGGGTTCTTCGGGTGTGGGATAGCGGAAGTCCTCCAACCGGGTCGGAGCCGGCTCCTGGCCGGTGTCGAACAGGTGGGCCAGCGCTCTCACCAGAAGCCGTTCGGACACTCCCGGATTGGTCTGGCGCAGGCGCTCCGCGTAGAAACGGAGCATCATGGGCCAGTGCATGGTGTAGAGCTTGACCGAAAGGGCCGAGCTGTACCGGCTTACCCGGCTATAGTCCAGGCCCGAGAGGATATTCCAGGGCGGTGGAAAGGCGTTGGGCCGCAACTGCATGTGTTCGCCGCCGGCTTCGTTCATGGCCTGGCGAAAACCGGCGTGCAGGGACTCGACCAGGCCGGCCTTGAACTGCAACCATTCCTCCAGTCCGGAGGCCGCCGGCAACAGCCGCCGGCGAATCTCGTCCAGGCTGTCGGACTCGGCACAGATCCTCAGGTCTCCGTCCGTGAGCTCCCCGTGGAGGCGGCGGTAGAGAGCGGCGGCGGCGCTTTGCATCCGGTTGAAATCGAATCCCATCCGCCGGGCTTGCCCGCGGGCGTGATCGCCGAAGTCGAGAAATATGGAATCCAGCAGATAGGGTGGATATTCCGGCCAGTCCAGGCGCAGGCCGTCCACGGTCGGATACTGGCGGCAGAGGTCCCTGAGGAGCGCCAGGGCGTAGTCGCGGATGTGGGGGCTGGCCAGGCTGCCGTTGGTCGAAAGTCGGCGCCCTGGAATACTGCCGTCGGGAAGTCGGGGACAGTCGTCGGGTTCCGGCTGACCGAACTGAACCCGGTAGCCGGGCGGAATGGCTGCCTGAACCTGCAGGTAAACCTTCAATCCGCGGGACTGCGCATTGCGGATGAACTCCCCCACCAGGGGACCTTGTTCCCGGGTCAGATCGTCCGCCGCCGGCGGCTGGTAGCGCAACCCCCGATAGAGATCGAGGTCCGGGCGAAAACTGGGGGCCGTGCGCGCCCACAGCTCACGCTTGCCCCACAGGGTCCGGTCGAGCAGCCGGACCTTGCCGGCGCCGGCGTCGATGGGCGGTTCCCGGAAACCGGTCTGCCGGTCTGCCGGCGCCATCACGTAGGGAGAAGTGGTCACCGCGGTGACCCCGGCCAGCCTCTCCAGCCTGTCGAGCACGCCGTTGACCGACTCGCTCTGAAAATATTCCGGCATCACCGTGATGCCAACCAGCATGGGATCTCCTTACCGCTAACCGAACTGCTGGGGAATGATGCCCCCGGTGGCGTTGTCGTCCACGGGCAGCCAGCGAGCCTGGTAGAGGGAAGTCTCGGCATCGAAGATTCGTCCGTCCGGCAACCGGTACTGGTTGGGAGTGGTGGGCTGGATGCCGGAGACAAGTTCCGGGACCCGGTCGCGGTCGGCCCGCAGTTGAGCCATGGCCTCCTCCCAGCCAAAGCCCTGAAAGAGTTGCTGCCGCAGCATGCTGCATCGTTCCGCATGCTCGGGACGTTCGGCCAGGTTGGTCATCTCTTGGGGATCGTTGACCATGTCGAACAGCAGCGGGTTTCCGCCGTGAACATCCACGAATTTCCAGTCGCGGGTGCGGATGGCCCTCCAGGCGCGGGTCGCCTGCCCGATGGGAAGGGCCTGGGTCTTGATTCGGGTTCCCCACTGGCAGTACTGGCTGGGCGCAAACTCGCGAGGGGATTCCCCCCGGACCGGATCCCTCAAGAGCGGACCGAAATCCATCCCGTCCAGCCCCGGGGGAATGGGCAGACCGGCCAGGCTGCAGCAGGTCGGAAAGAGGTCCATCAGGGAGATTACCTCGGACAGTCGGGCGTGACCCGGCTGGACCCCGGGGCCGCTGATGAGAAGGGGAACCCCCATGGATTCTTCGTAGTAGACCGACTTCTGCCATAGTCCGTGAGCCCCTCCCATCTCCCCGTGGTCGCTGGTGTAGATGACCAGGGTATTTTCGAGCAGACCGTTTTGCCGGAGCGTGCCCAGCAGTTCTCCAATGCAATCATCCACATAGTCGACACAGGCGTAGTAGGCTTCCCGTCCTCTCCGAATCTGTTCCTCGGTCAAATGGGAATTAAGCCTGTCGTAGAGGCGGCGGGCGTAGGGTTCCAGGCGGTCCGCGCAGTCAGCGGGTTGCTGCAGGGGCGGAATCCGGTCCCGGTAGCGGCGGATGTAACGGCCCGGCGCGGTGAAGGGGGCGTGGGGCCTGCCGTAGCCGGCGCAGAGGAACCAGGGTTGGTTCGGGTTCCGGTCCTGGTGTTCCAGAATGAAGGCCTGGGCTTCGCGAGTGACAATGACGTCCTGAATCAGGCTTTCGGGGATTTCGGTGACTCCCGCGCTCTCGGCGCCGTGGTAGCTGGGGAAAAAGCTCAGCGGCTCCGGCTGATGGGAAAGACCGTGGTGGAAATCCCCGTAGGGTCGGTTTTGAAACCCGTGCAGCTGATCCTTGCCCCCGAAGTGCATCTTGCCCACCAGGCAGGTGGCATAGCCGTGCTCGGCGAAGTGCCCGGGCCAGGTCACCTGCTCGGGGAAGATGATCCAGTGGTTGGCCCAGGCCGCGCAGCGGTGCGGTTCCATGGCGGTCAGCAGGCACATCCGCGAAGGAGTGCAGGCCGGTGAGGCGCAACTGGCGGTTTCGAACTGCAGCGACCGCGAGGCCAGGTTGTCCAGGTGGGGGGTACAAACCACGGGGTCGCCGGCAAACCCGGCTACCCGGGGTGTGTGCTGGTCGGTCAGGATGAAGAGGATATTGGGCTTGGAACTCATGAAAGCACCTCGGGGTGAATGATGCAGCTTTGGGGCGGGCGGGGATGACCTACCTGTCTATCCGGCTCAGGATATCGACCAGCAGGGCATCGTCGGCAGGGAAGACGGTTCTCAGATCCAGCAGGACGGCTTCCCGGTCCAGCCGCGCCAGCACGGGCGGGTCCGAACGCCTCAACCGTGACTCCAGCCCGGCAGCCGAGGTTCCGGGTGTACGCAGCCGGAGCAGCCAGGTTGGCAGGCTCTGGGAGGGTGTGGACCCTCCTCCGATAACGGAGACGCCCTCGACCGCCTCCACTGTCAGGTCGGTTCGAAGCCCGGACAGGCGAACCGCCAGGTCGCTCGCCCGCTCCCGCAGACGGCCGGCATCCGTCCGAATCATCCGCACCACTGGGATCTCCAACTCCTCCCGGCGGGTCAGGTAGGCAATCAATGTGGACTCCAGGACCGCCAGGGCCAGCTTGTCCACACGCAGGGCCCTGAAGAGGGGATTTTGCCGGATTCTCTGCACATGGCGGGAGCTTCCGGCGATGATGCCGGCCTGGGAACCACCCAGCAGCTTGTCTCCGCTGAAGCAGACCACATCGGCACCTCGGGAGAGGCTCTCCCGAGGATGGGGCTCGGCCTCGATCCGCTCGGCCTCGAGGTCGATCAGGCAGCCGCTGCCGAGGTCCTCCACCAGAGGCACGGACCTGGAGGCGCAGAGGGCTGACAGCTCCTCCAGGCTCGGTTTGGAGGTGAAGCCCGAGATCTTGAAGTTGCTGGGATGCACCCGGAGAACCAGCCTGGTCTTGTCGCTGAAACCCTGCCGGTAGTCGCCGAGATGGGTCTTATTGGTGGTGCCGACCTCCTTCAGTCGGGCGCCGCTCTTGCGCAGGATGTCGGGAACCCGGAAGGAATCGCCGATCTCGATCATCTCCCCCCGGGAAATCAGGACCTCGCCCCCCTCGGCCAGGGAGTTGAGAATGAGAAACACGGCCGCCGCGTTGTTGTTGACCACCAGTGCCCGAGGGCAATTCAGAATCGTTTCCAGGAGACGGCCGGCAATGACGTCTCGCTTGCCTCGGCTGCCGCGGGCCAGGTCGAATTCAAGGTTGGAGTAGTTGGAGGCGACTTCTTCCAGTTGCCTGCGGGCGGCATCTCCCACCGGCGCCCGTCCCAGGTTGGTGTGCAGAATAACGCCGGTGGCGTTGATGACCTTCTTCAGGCTGGGGCAGGCCCAGGCGCGAAACTCCTGATACAGGGTCTCCTGGATGCGTTTCTCCAGTTCCGGGGCCGGCCACTCCCTTTCGGGACTCTCCGCCAGATCCCGGCGCAGGTTCTCCAGGACCCTGCGGACCAGGAAGGTGACGAAGGGGCGGCTGGTGCGGCTGACGAGGTCCGCTGCCTGGGGACTGTCGACAATCCTGTCCACTGCCGGAATCAGGCGGTATACGGGCGAAGAGGTTCGAGCCATGACTGGTCTAGGATACCTAGTGAAGTTTGAAGTGTGAAGTTTGAAGGAGGAAGTTTGAAGGATGAAGGATGAAGTTCGAAGGATGAAGGAGGAAGTTTGAAGTGTGAAGGAGGAAGGGTGGAGGGTGGAGAGCGATCCGGTTTACGGGTTTGCAATTGTCCATCGATTTATGGCGGGCGAACAATATCCAGTATGAGCCATAAGACAGCATTCGGTGCTTTCTTGCTCCCAAGACTCTCTACCAACCACACTTCACTTCGAGCAGTGAGGGTGATTTTGTTAACGCATTGAGCATAGTGTTGATCGTGGTGCAAACGTTCAACGAGTTCTCTGAAGTCTCAGAGATGATTGCTTCCAGCCTGGCGCAGAGCCCGTAAATCGACTCCAAAACCCTTCCCCCTTCAAACTTCACCCTTCATCCTTCAAACTTCACCCTTCATCCTTCAAACTTCACCCTTCATCCTTCAAACTTCCTCCTTCAAACTTCATCCTTCATCATCCTTGCGGACCGGTGGCTTCCAGACTATGATGGCGCTTCTTGTGGACAATTGAACCAAGGGGAGGGTCTGACTTGAGTCGCCGAGTGCTTGTGAGCGTCTCCGACAAGGAGGGTCTGGAGGACTTCGTCAAGGGTCTGTTGCGCCTGGACTACGAAATTGTCTCTACGGGAGGAACGGCCCGGTTTCTGCGGGAGAGCGGGGCGCGGGTCACCGAGGTGTCCGAAGTGACGGGATTCCCGGAGATCCTGGGGGGGCGAGTCAAGACGCTGCACCCCAAGATCCACGGGGGCCTGCTGGGGATCAGGCAAGACCAGGAGCACCGGCGGCAGATGCGGGAGCAGGCCATCCATCCCATCGACATGCTCGTGGTCAACCTCTATCCCTTCCAGCAGACCGTCGCCAAGCCTGGAGTTACTCTGGAGGAGGCTATCGAACAGATCGACATCGGCGGGCCCGCCATGGTGCGCTCGGCAGCCAAGAACTTCAGGGACGTGGCCGTGGTGGTTCGAAAAGAGGACTACGGCTGGATTCTTCAGGAGCTCGAGGCCCAAGGAGGAGCGCTGACCCTGGAGTCCAGGTTCCGTCTGGCCCAGCAGGCCTTCAGCCTGACCGCCCGTTACGACACGGCAATCTCGAGCCATCTCTCGCGCATGGAAGCCTCTGACGGAGCCATTCAACCAGGTCCGGGCACGTTTCCGAGCCGGTTGAGCATTGACCTGGAAAAGGTGATGGACCTGCGCTACGGCGAGAATCCCCATCAGCAGGCGGCCTTCTATCGAGAGCTGGCTGGTGGGGCCAATCTGCTGCCCGACAGCGTCCAGTTGCAGGGCAAGGAGCTGTCGTTCAACAACCTGCTGGATCTCAACGCGGCCTACCAGTTGTCGGCTGAATTCGCGCTCGCCTGCGCGGTCATCATCAAGCACAACAACCCCTGCGGCGTGGCCGTATCCCGGGTCGGCCAGGCCGACGCCTATCTCAAGGCCCGCCAATGCGATCCCGTATCGGCATTCGGCTCTGTCCTGGGATTCAATCGGACGGTCGACTCCGAGACGGCCCAGGCTATCGCCTCGACCTTTGTGGAAGCGGTGATCGCTCCGGGCTACCAACCCGAGGCCCTCGAGCGGCTGAGCGCCAGGAAGAACCTGCGGCTGCTTCGACATGGGGCAGAGAGGAACTCTGCTTCACGCTGGGACTACAAGAGAGTTGAAGGCGGCCTGCTGGTGCAGGAAGTGGATCGAGCGACGGAGGATGAGGAGGGATGGAAGGTGGCTACCGACCGCTCCCCCGCGCCCGAGGAGTGGGAGGCCCTCCGATTTGCCTGGATCGTAGGCAAGCACATCAAGTCCAACGCGATCGTCTATACCAGCTCCGATCGGACCGTGGGGATCGGCGTGGGACAGATGAGTCGGGTGGATTCCGCCCGGTTGGCCATTTCCAAGGCACTGTCGCCCCTGGAGGGCTGTGTCATGGCCTCCGACGCCTTTTTCCCCTTTCGGGACGGGATCGACATTGCAGCCGAGGCCGGCATCCGGGCCGTCATCCAGCCCGGCGGATCGGTCAGAGACGGCGAAGTCATCCAGGCAGCCAATGAGAACCGGATGGCCATGGTATTGACCGGGAGGCGCCACTTCCGCCATTAGACCGACACGGGAATCCCTCACGGAATTCCCTGAGAATTACCGGGTATTTCGGTGAACCGGTCGCTCCCGCCAACGGCGGCGGGAGTTTGACGGGGTCCATGCCGCATGAGATAATTCCGAAGGGTTAGGAAGTCGAGGAAACGGATGAACCATTCAAGGCCGGGTTTCATGAAGAAGAGCCTGCTGACCGCACTGGCGGTCTTCTGGGCGGCTGCGGCTCAGGCCCAGGGGGACACCACACCGGTCGGCCAGGCGGAAGCGCAGCCGGTGAATCGATCGGCCGCCTACTACCACTTCAGCCTGGGGCGTCTCCTCGAGGAAAGCGGGAGCTTCTTCAAGGCCGAGGCGGAGTATCTGAAAGCGCTGCGCCACGATCCTCAATCCTCCCAGCTCCATACGGAAGTTGCCAGCGCCTACCTTAGAAACAACCGTATCCTGGAAGCCATTCAGCAATTCGAAACGGCAGCCCGCATCGACCCGGACAACTTGCGCGCCCGCAAGCGCCTGGGAGCCATCTATTACGAGCTGCTGGCCAGCGAAAGAAGGGGTCACCGAATCTCCTCCGGCGACACCTTGAGCAAGGCAATCCGCGAGTATGAGGCCATTGGGCGACTGGACCCTCAGGACGGCGACTCGCTGCTGGTGCTGGGTCGCCTCTACGGTCAGTCCGGGCGCTCCCGGGAAGCCATCGCCACCCTGGAGAAGCATCTGGAAGCGGCTCCCTCCTCCGAAGAGGCCCTGAGCATGCTCGCCGAGCTCTATCGCAGCCAGGACGAGCTCAAGAAAGCCGTCGAATATCAGGAACGAGCCGTCGGGATCAACTCCGGTTCTCCCGTGCTACTTCGAGGATTGGGATTGGTTTATGAGCAATCCGGTAATTTCAAGAAGGCGGCCGAGACCTATCGCAAAGGCATGAACGTCGAGGCCGCCAATGTGACCCTGGTGACCCTGCTGCGCAGGGACCTTGCTCGCGCCCTGATCCTCGACGGACAGATCGACCCCGCCGAGAAGGAATACCGCAAGATCCTGGAAGTCGATCCGGACGATGGGGAGGCTCACCTGGGTCTTGGGAGGGTCAGTCGCACCCGCCACCGCTACCAGGAGGCCCTGGAGCATCTGAAGAAAGCCGATGCCTCGCTCCAGAACAACGTGGAAGTCATCTTCGAATTGGCCAGGCTTTACAACGATCTGGGCCGGTTTGAGGAAGCGGAGGCGGGTTTTGAAAAGATGCTGAGTCTGTTCCGAGATCCGGGCGACAACTTCGGTGCCGTGCGCAACCGCAGCATCTCGCTGACCCATCTCGGCCTGGCGGCTCAGGAGTTGGGAAATTTCGACAAGGCAGCCGGTCATTTTCAGGAGTTGCAACGGCTTGGGGAAACCTATATCGGCCATGATCGGGAAAACCTGAAGGTGCTGGGCAAGGAAAACAGGCACCGGGCCAGGGTCTTGCTGATTGGACTCCATCGAGCAGCCAGGCAGGTTCCGCGAGCTCTGGCCGTCTGCACGGCCGCCAAGGAGCAGAGCGCGAATCGAGCCGTCAGTGCCCTTTGCGCCGACGTGCTGGCGGAGAGTGGAGAACCCGAACAGGCTTTGCGGAAACTGGAAGAGATGCTCAAGGGTAACAAGGAAGACCTGGAGATATACCACTACATCCTGCAGGTCTACCAGAGAGAAAAGCGATTCAAGGAAGCCGAAAAAAGGCTCTACGAAGCCGAAAAATATTTCGAGCACGAAAAGTCCTTTTACTTCATGCTGGGAGCCCTGCAGGAGCGTCAGAAGGAATACGACAAGGCGGCGGCGACTTTCAGAAAGGTCATCGCCCTGGACCCGAAGCATGCGTCCGCCTTGAATTACCTGGGCTATATGTGGGCCGACCTGGGCGTCAACCTGAACGAGGCGCTGGAACTGATCAAGCAGGCGGTGGCCTTGGATCCCAACAACGGCGCCTATCTGGATAGCCTGGGTTGGGTCTATTTCAAAATGGACCGCATCGAGGAGGCGGAGCGCTACCTGGTGAGCGCCTTGGATCGGGTTCGCCGGGATCCCACTATTCACGACCACATGGGAGACCTGTACTACCGGAAAGGGAAATACCGGCAAGCTCGCTCGTCCTGGCAGCACTCGGTGGCCTACGGGCAGGACGAGGAGGAGACCCGGAAGGTCAGGAAGAAGATGGCGGATCTGGACACCAAGCTGGCCTTGTCCGCCGAAGATGAGTAGGCGGCGGATTCGACCCAGAAAGCCCAATCTCGACGGATTGGGCTTTTTTGTGTCCGTGCTGTTGGAAACTCAACCATGAAACCGGAGCGAATCAAGCTGCGCAGCTACGCCAAGGTGAACCTGGGACTCCATATCCTGGGAAAACGAGAGGACGGCTATCATGAGATTCGCACCATCCTTCAAACCGTCGGTCTGCATGACACGCTGGAAATTCGTCGCACCCAAGGTCAAGGAGTATCCTTCCATTGCGACCGGGACGAGTTGAACACTGGTGACAATCTGGTGGTTCGAGCCATGGAAGCCGTTTGCCGCCATGCGGGGCTGGAGGCGGGGCTGGAGGCTCGCCTGGAAAAGAGGATTCCCCTGGGCGCCGGCCTCGGCGGGGGAAGCAGCAATGCCGCCGCTGCCGTTATGGGATTGGACGAGCTGCTGGGGTTGAGGATGTCCCGCCAGGATCGGTTTGAGATCGGGGGTGCATTGGGGTCGGACGTCCCCTTCTTCTTTGTGGGTGGACAGGCGCTCGGAGTGGGCCGAGGCTCCGAAGTCTATCCGTTGGAGGACACGGTTCCCTGCCACGTTCTGATCGTCGTCCCGCCCCGGCCGATGCATACCGCCGATGCCTATCGGAGGGCGAGTTTGCGGTTGACAACCCCTGTGAACAAAAGTAAGATTCCGCTCTTCTGTCCAGCCTATTTGGACGCGTTGGAGTCAGGGGATGGGCTGGAGAACCACTTCGAAACGGTGGTTTTCAGGGATCAGCCTGACCTGAAGCGCCTGAAGCAGAGGCTCCTCCAGTGGGGCGCCAGGAAAGCCGGCCTCACCGGGAGCGGTTCGGCGCTGGTAGGCCTATTTGACGAAAAAGGAGCACTGACACAAGCTCATGCAGCCCTCCGGGCCGTGAATGTTCGCATCCTGGCGACTCGAACCCTGCCCCGGGACCAATATCGGCACTCCCTTGTCGAATGTCTCCAGCGGGCCATCGGATAATGGGGCGTCGTCAAGTGGTAAGACACGGGTCTTTGGAACCCGCATTCGGAGGTTCGAATCCTCCCGCCCCAGCCAACTGTTTCCCCGATACATCGACTATTGACGGGCCCCTGAAATTCAAGATTCAGAGGTGAAGGTCTCTTGACTAACGGCATGAAGATCTTTACGGGAACCGCCCATCGGGCCTTGGCCGAAGAGATCTGTCAATCGCTGAATGTCCCCTTGGGCGAGGCATCCGTTTCCAGATTCAGCGACGGTGAGGGGTACTTTCAGATTCTGGAGAACGTGCGGGGCGAAGACGTCTTCGTGATTCAGCCGACCTGTCGTCCGGTAGACCGGAGCCTGATGGAGTTGCTGCTGATGATCGATGCCTTCAAGAGAGCCTCCGCCAGGCGGATCACGGCGGTCCTGCCCTATTTCGGGTATGCCCGCCAGGACCGAAAGGACAAGCCGCGAGTTCCCATTTCAGCCAAGCTGGTGGCCGACCTTCTGTCGACAGCCGGGGCCAGTCGGGCTCTTACCATGGATCTGCACGTGCCTCAGATTCAGGGGTTTTTCGACATTCCGGTGGATCACCTCTACGCTGCGCCGGTAATGATGGGGTACTTTCAGAAGTTGCACCTGCCCGACCTGGTGGTGGTCTCTCCGGATGCCGGGGGCACGGAAAGAGCCCGGGCTTACGCCAAGAAGCTGCACGCCAGTCTGGCCGTCATCGACAAGCGCCGCGTCAAGCCCAACGAGGCGGCAGTGGTCAATATCGTCGGCGAGGTGGAGGGCAGGACGGCGCTCATCGTGGATGATCTGGTGGATACGGCCGGCACCCTGGTCAAGTCGGCCGAGGCGCTGGCCAAGCAGGGAGCCACCCGGGTCTACGCCTGCTGCACCCACCCGGTCCTCTCCGGTCCGGCCACCCAGAGAATCGCCGGGTCCAGCTTGACCGAGTTGGTAGTGACCAATACGATCCCCTTGTCGCCCGGGGCCTCCCAGTGCCGGGACATTCGAGTCCTGAGCGTAGCCGGCCTTTTGGGCAAGGCCATCCAGTCCATTCATGAAGAGAGTTCCGTCAGTTCGCTGTTCATCTAGCGAAGCGGTGCCTCGAACTGACAAGCAGGAAAAAGGTTCCCGACAAGGGGCACGAAGAATCATGAAGAGACCGATTATAGAGAGTTACCGATGAAATCAATCCAAGTGTCAGCCGAAGTCCGATCCAGTTTTGGAAAGAACGCCGCGCGCCAGGTGCGAATGCGGGGCAGGATTCCTGCCGTGCTCTACGGCCAGCAGGAAGCGGCGCTCTCCTTGACTGTGGATCCCAAGGATCTTTTGGCCATCCTGCACTCGGCAGCGGGACACAATACAATCCTGTCGCTTGACGTCAAGGATCAGGGATCAACCAGCGTCATCCTGAAAGAGTGGCAGTTGGATCCAATCAAGGAGACCCTGCTGCACGCCGACTTTTTGCGAATCGCGATGGACAACGCCTTGCAGGTCAGTGTGCCGGTACTGCCGTTGGGTATGGCCAAGGGGGTCAAGGATCAGGGAGGCATCTTCGAGTTTGTCCTCAGGCAGCTTGAAGTGGAGTGCCTGCCGGCGGACATCCCGGAGCACATCACGGCCGATATCTCCGATCTCGAGATCGGCTCCAACCTGAGAGTGGCCGACCTGACCGTGAGTCCCAAGGTGAAGGTCTTGTCCGATCTCGATCTGGTGGTGGCGCACGTGGTTACGCCGAAGGAAGAGGCGGTCGAGGCCGAAGAGGTCGCCGAGCCGGGACTTGAGGAGGAAGAGGAACCGGAAGTGATCCGGAAGGGCAAGGGCGAGTCGGAAGAGGGTAGTGAAGGGTGAAGTTTGAAGTGAGAAATTTGAAGTTTGAAGGAGGAAGTTTGAAGTTTGAAGGAGGAAGTTTGAAGTGTGAAGGATGAAGGGTGAAGTTTGAAGGAGGAAGGGTTTTGGAGATGATTTCCATGCTCTGGGCCAAGTTGGAAGTAATCATCTCTGAGACTTCAGAGAACTCGTTGAACGTTAGCACCGCGATCAGCACTATGCTCAATGCATCAACAAAATCACTCTCACTGCTCGAAGCGAAGGGTGGTTGGTGGAGAGTTTTGGGAGCAAGAAAGCACCGAATGCTTTCCTAAGGCTCGTACCGGAAATTGATCGCCTGCCATAAATCGATGGACAATTCCAAACCCGTAAACCGAATCACTCTCCACACTTCTCACTTCAAACTTCCTCCTTCAAACTTCAAACTTCTCACTTCAAACTTCACACTTCAACCATGAAGCTCGTGGTCGGTCTCGGCAATCCCGGGCCGCGTTATGCTCACACGCCCCACAACGCGGGTTTCGCCGTGGTCGACCAGCTTGCCTCGCAGGGAGGCGGTGGCTGGAAGCCCGACCCCTGTCTGGCTCGGGTGGCCACCTTCGGTTTGTCCGGGACTTCCCTATTGCTGGCCAAGCCCCAGACCTACATGAACCTGAGCGGCCGCGCGGTCAGCCTGCTTCTGTCCGAGTATCGGCTGTCCCTTGACGACCTGATCGTAATCTGCGATGATTTGGCGCTCGCCCTTGGGCGGATTCGGATTCGAGCCAGGGGCGGTGACGGAGGCCACAACGGCCTCAAGTCCATCATGGAGGTCCTGGGCACACGCGAATTTACCAGGCTTCGCTTGGGTGTGGCTCCGGAGGCGGAGATTGCGGATGCCGCTGAATTTGTTTTGACTCCGGTGCCTCCGGACCGTGCCGCGGCGTTTCGGCAGATGATTCGGAAGGGTGCCGAGGCCGTGGAGGCGATCTGCCTGGCCGGGGTTGACGATGCCATGAACCGGTATAACCCGGGGGAGGGCTAGCCGTTCCCAGCCGAGTGTTTTCGGCGGTAGGGATGGCGGAGATTATTGGGAACAGGGATTCATGAGACGTTACGAAGTCATGTTCATCGTGCACCCTTCCTCCAATGAGGAAGGGATCGACCGGATCACGGGCCAGATGGAGGAAGTGGTCCGGAGCTACGACGGCGAGGTGCACGCTGTCGACCGATTGGGCAAGAAGAAGCTGGCCTATGAGATTCAGGATCTGCACGAAGGAATCTACATGCTGCTCACCATTGGCGCCGGCGGGGATTGTATCAAGGAGTTGGAGCGGCGCTTGAGGGTCAACGACCGGGTCTTGCGCTATATCACGGTGAGAGTGGATGAACATCTGAAGAAGGCGGAAAAGGTCAAGGCGGCCCGCCTCGCGAAGAAGGCCCGCCGCAATCGTGGAACCGAGCCCGAGGCGGTTGCTCCCGCCATTTAGCCGGCAAACAGCAATCCGCCCCCTCGGACATACATCAAGGAGCCGTTGCAATGCCCCCAAGTCGGAGTTCCGGACGCTCGGGCGCAAAGCCGAGAAGAGGCCGCAGGCGACACTTCGTCCGGCGGAAAAAGGTGTGTCGGTTTTGCGCCGAGAAGATCGACTATATCGACTACAAGGACACCCGTTTGCTTTCCGCCTTCATCCCGGAACGGGGCAAGATCCTGCCCCGGAGAATTTCCGGAACCTGCGCGCCCTGCCAACGTAAGCTCATGGAGGCTCTCAAGCGAGCCCGCAATATTGCCCTGCTTCCCTTTGCCGCTGGGTAGGCAGAAAACTTGAAGGGGTTTTTGCCTCTTCTCACCGGCCGGCTCGATCGCCCGGAGTTAGCACGCCATGGACGTGGTCCTGAGAGAACGAATCGAGAAGCTCGGAGATCGCGGCGAGGTAGTCGCCGTCAAGCCCGGCTATGCTCGCAACTACCTGTTGCCCAAGCGAAAGGCTGTTCTGGCCACCCCCCACAACGTACGCCAGGTGGAACAGGAAAAGGCCGCGGCCGTCCGCCGCGAAGCCATCGAGAAGAACGAGTCCGAGATGCTGGCACAGCAAATTGCCGAGGTTTCTCTCCAGTTTACCCGCAAGGTCGGAGAGCAGGACGTTCTCTACGGCTCGGTGACTTCGCTGGAAATCGCCGAGTCGCTGCACGAAAGAGGCTTTGAGATCGACCGCCGCAAGATCGACCTGGAGGAGCCCCTCAAGTCTCTGGGCGGGCACAACGTGCCCATCAAACTCCACAGAGAAGTGACTGCAGTCGTCAGCGTCGAAGTGCTCCGGGAAGAGTAGTCTATCCGCCTGCCCGGCACATTGTTCCGACCGCGTTCCTGCCCGGGAATCCTCCCCGGAAGGCCATCCCCGTTTATCCGCGAGCCGTACCCATGCCTGCCGACGCCGTGCCGGAAAAAGGACTTCCCCAGAATATCGAGGCCGAGCGCTGTGTTCTGGGAGCCATCCTGCTGGACAACCAACTCGTCAACCAGGCAGTCGAACTTCTGAGTCACGAGGACTTTTATCTCAGCAGCCACCGGGTTCTCTTTCAGCAAATGGAGTCGCTGCTCGAGAGCTCCAAGGCTATTGACCTGGTAACCCTGGCCAATGCCGTTGACGGTGTCGGACAGTTGGAAGCCATTGGCGGTCGTTCCTTCATATCTTCCCTGATTGACGAAGTCCCCCGCCTGACCAACCTGGAGCATTACGCCCGCATCGTGCAGGAGAAATCCACCCTGCGCAGCCTGATCAAGCGGTCCAACGAGATCATCTCCACCTGCTACGAACAGCAGGATCAGGTGGAGAACGTGCTCGACAACGCCGAGAAGGCGATCTTCGAAATCGCCGAATCGAGGATTGGGACCGGCTTTGTCAGTCTGGGCCAACTGGCCAAGACCAGCTTCCAGAAGATCGAAGCCGCCGCCGGTCAACGCCAGATGGTGACCGGAATCGCCTCGGGTTTCACCCGGCTCGACGAGCTGACCTCCGGATTCCAGTCCTCCGATCTGGTGGTATTGGCGGCCAGGCCTGCCATGGGCAAGACGTCTCTGGCCCTCAACATTGCCAGCCACGCTGCCCTGAAATCCGAGAAAAGCGTCGGGATATTCAGCCTGGAGATGGCGGCCGATCAATTGCTGTTGCGAATTCTCTGCTCGGAAGCCCGAATCGATGCCCATAAGCTGCGCACCGGATTCCTGACCAAGGAAGATTGGGACAAGATTGCCGGCACGATGGGTGAATTTTCCTCATCTCGAATCTTTATCGATGACACCGCGAGCATCGGCCTGCTGGAGATGGGGGCCAAGGCCCGGCGTCTCCAGGCCGAGAGGGGGTTGGACCTGCTGATCGTGGACTATCTGCAGTTGGTTTCGGGAGGCGGAGGGCGAAATGACAATCGCCAACAGGAAATCTCGAACATCTCGCGGGGTCTGAAGGCACTGGCCAAGGAGCTGAACATTCCGGTGATCGCCCTCTCCCAGCTCAGCCGCGCCCCGGAGCAGCGAACCGAGAGCCACGAACCGAGGCTCTCGGACTTGAGAGAATCGGGCTCCATCGAGCAGGACGCCGACCTGGTGACCTTCATATTCCGCGAGGAAATGTACAAGCAGACCGATCAAAACAAGGGGGTTGCCGATTTGATCATCGGCAAGCAACGCAACGGTCCCACCGGAAGGCTGAAACTGGCCTTTCTGCGAGAATTCACCCGCTTCGAAAACCTTTGGGAGGAGTAGTCCGGGGACAATCCCGCGCTCCCCCACCGTAGGGGCAACCCTTGTGGTTGCCCTCTGTTCGCGTTCGCCCGGTTACCCCCGAATTGGGCACCCACAAGGGGTGCCCCTACGGTCCCACATGGAATCCGGGCGTGATTCGGGCACCGTGACGCCAATGAATCGAACGGGCAGACCTACCTGGGTAGAGGTCGACCTGGCGGCCGTCCGGGCCAACCTCCGGGCCCTGAGCGATTTTCTTGGCGAGGGCGTTGGCGTCATTGCCGTGGTGAAAGCCGACGCCTACGGTCACGGGGCGGTGCCGGTGGCGCGCTGTCTGGAAGAGACGGGGGCCGACGCCCTGGCCGTGGCCATTCTGGAGGAGGCCCTGGAGTTGAGGCGGGCGGGTATCGGACTGCCCATCCTCATCCTGAACGGGTTCTGGCCGGGAGAGGAGGCCGAGATCATACGCCGGGACCTGACGCCGGCGGTTTATGACGAAGGCATGGTGGTGCGCCTGGCCCTTGAGGCTCGCCGCCTGAAGACCCCGGCTGGCTACGCCGTCAAGATCGATACCGGGATGACCCGCCTGGGTATTCCCTTCGAGCAGGCGGGCGAGGTGGTTCGCCGCTGCCTGGATAGGGAGTGGGTCCGCTGCCAGGGTCTCTACACCCATTTCAGTTCGGCCGATGAGCCCGGCCGTCCGGCCACTCGTCGACAGATCGGCCGGTTCAGCCAGGTGCTGGCGGAGCTGCCCTCCCAGAAAGCGGCGGGATTCCGCAATCACATGGCAAACAGCGCCGGCATTCTCGGTTTTCGCGAGGCCTGGTGCGATGCGGTCCGTCCCGGGCTGATGCTCTATGGGATCAATCCATTGAGTCGGCCGGCTCCACTGACCTTGAGTCCGGCGCTGAGCTTCAAGACCTCGATCGTCCAGATCAAGACGGTGAAGGCCGGGGCCGAGGTCGGATATGGCGGCGACTACGTGGTTTCGAGAAGCACCCGGATCGGCATCCTCCCAGTGGGCTATGCGGATGGAGTCAACCGGCTGCTGGCCCCCAACGGGAGGGTCCTGCTGCGCGGCCGCCGTATTCCCTTTGCGGGCAGGATCAGCATGGATCTTACAGCGGTGGATATCGGGTCGGCTCCGGAGGCCGGCGTGGGAGATGAGGTCTGCCTGATCGGTCGCCAGGGAAGCGAGGAGATCACAGTCGGGGAGTTCGCCGCCGCCTGCTCCACCATCCCCTACGAGGCGCTGTGCCGGATCGGTCCAAGGGTTCCGAGGATCTACCGGTAGCCGTCTTCCCGGGCCCTCCGGGGAGAAGTTTGGATTGTCATTGCCCGGGTGGCGTCCCATAATTGTGGCCTTTGGCTTCGGCTGGCGGCCGGATCACGATGGCAGCCGATCCAGACCGGCATCGGTTGGGCGCCGGCCGGAATTCAGGAGGTGTCATGTCTGAAAATCCTTCTCCCCGTCCCCGGGAGTCGGGCTGGGTGGCGGCCAGCTCCAAGTTGACTTCGGCGGCCGTCATTGCGTTCACCGAGGGCCCGGCCGCGGATGCCGAGGGCAACGTCTTCTTCAGCGATATCGCCAACAACCGCATCATGAAGCTTTCCGCCGCCGGGGTTCTCTCGGTCTTTCGGGAGGACAGCGGTCGCACCAACGGCAACATGTTCGATCGGCAGGGCCGCCTGGTGAGCTGCGAAGGGAGTGAATCAGGCCCGGGGGGACGGCGGCGGTTGGTGCGGACGGATATGGAAAGCGGCGAGATCGAGGTGTTGACCGACCGCTTCGAGGGTCGGCGTTACAACAGTCCCAACGACCTCGTGATTGACGGTCGGGGCCGGATCTACTTTACCGATCCCTGCTATGGCGACCGATCCATCATGGAGATGCAGGAAGAAGGGGTCTATCGGATCGACCTCGACGGCTCAGTGGCTCGGGTGCTGCAGCAACCGGCCATACAGCGTCCCAACGGAATCACCCTCTCACCTGACGATGGGACGCTCTACGTGGTGGACAGCAACCATCAGCCCGGCGGCAACCGCAAGATCTGGGCCTTCGACATTCAGGACGACGATGGGCTGGCCAATCAGAGGGTGGTCTACGATTTCTCCCCGGGTCGGGGCGCGGACGGGGTTCGCGTGGATGCCCAGGGGAATCTCTGGGCCGCGGCCGGGATCAAGATGCCCAGGGGGGTGGGAGAAACCGGCTTGAATCCGCCAGGGATCTATGTGGTGAGCCCGACGGGTGAGCTGCTCGGCTTTATCGACGTTCCCGAAGACCTCATCACCAACATCACCTTTGGCGGCCCCGGCAAGCGCACAGCCTATATTACCGCTGGAAAGACGCTGTTCAAGATCGATCTCAGCGTCGCCGGCCATACGGTTTACCCCTGACCGGGCTGCAGATGGAGCGGGAGGAAAGCAGTGAGCAAGATCAAGGTGGGCGCGGCCCAGATTCCCCAGACCACCGACGTGGAGGTCAATACGGCCAAGGCGCTTGAGACCATGGAGAAGGCTGCTCGGGAAGGGGTGGATCTGCTCTGTCTCCCCGAGACGCATCTCTCCGGTTACCGGGTGGGTCTTCTGGCTTCCGAAGCCGCCTGTCCCGCCCAGGCTCTGGAAAAGGCGCTGGAGAAGATTGCCGGAGGTTGCCGCCGACTGAACATGGGCGTGATCGTGGGCACCGAGACGCCCAACGGGTCCGCCAAGCCCTTCAACAGCGCCGTGATCCTGGACCGGGAGGGGAAGACCCTGGCGGTCCATCACAAGAGCCGGCTAACCCCCAAGGACGCCGAAGGCTACTCCCCCGGGACAGGCCCCACCCTGTTTTATTTTGACGACATCTGCATGGGGATCGTCATCTGCTTCGAAGGCTTCCGGTTCCCCGAAAACGTTCGGGAGCTGGCCAAGGCCGGCGCCACCGTCGTATTTCACCCTCAGTTCAACCACCTGTACAGCGACATGGCCTGGAAACGGCCCATTCAGGAGGCCCTGCTGATGGCCCGAGCCGGCGAGAACACCATCTACTTCGTTTCCGCCAACATGTGCCATGCCAACAATAACTGCCGCTCCTTTATCATCGGACCTGACGGGCTGGTGATTCAAGCCTCGGAGCTGGGCCAAGAAGTGCTGCTGGCGGCCGAGTTGGATACCGATCGCGCCACCCACGCCTTCCTCAAGCAGGATCCCGTCACCATGATGAAAGCCCTGGCCGAGATGTAGCCGGGCTCACCGCTTGCCGAACCCGTATTCCTCCAGCAACTCGCTCACCTTTTGGCGCTTGGCCCGGGGACTGAGGTCGGCCTGGCGCATGAAGCGGTGGGCATCCTGCTCGAAGGATCGCATCCGGATGGCCATGGCCGGGAGCCGGTCCAGGCAGGCGGAGGGGATTCGAATCACGCCCTCATCGTTGGCGTGGAGGACGTCGCCGGTGCGGATGGCGATGCCTCCGACCTCTATGGGCTGGTTGATGCGGCCGTAGTTGAGGGCGCAGTGGTGGATGGTCCTGCCCTTGCAGTAGGCGGCGAATGGGATGCTCATCAGTCCGGCCACGTCCCTGACGCCGCCGTCGGTGACCGCCCCGATGCAGCCGGCGGCGGCCAGCGTCTTGGCCATCCCGTCTCCCAGCACGCATTCATGGTCGGGTCGGGAGCCCACCGTCTTTACCACCCAGATCACCGGCTCAGCGATCTGGCAGATCTGGTCCAGTTGACGCAGGTAGGGCTCGGGCGTTGCCTGGTTGTGGGGGGTGCTGCTGTCGAGCTCGCAGGTCACGGCAACACCCACCGTCGGTCCGAGGGAGGGCGTGACCGACTGGATGGAGCCGCCCATGTAGTACTCGTGGGGTGGAGTGGGATCGATGTAGCCGATGGTGTTGGCGATCAGGGCGGTGTCGAATTCACAGAGTTCATGCAGCAAGCTGGTCAAGGACATGAGTAGTGTTCCGGTTTCCGAATATGACACTCCGCCGGCTGGCAGGCCGCGGTCCCGGACAGTCGTCCCGGAGATAGTGAATCTACTCTCAAAATGGAGGTGGCGCAAGGACGGTTCTGCCGTCCCTGCAGTGACCTGCCAGGAACCGGTCCTGCTGCAGGCGAAATTGAAATTGACATTCAAATTCTTTTAAGTGTAATGTTTTCAACAATTTAGGGGTTGACATCCCATGGTATTCCGGATAGGCTGAACTCGACTGGCGGCAGATCCGGTTAACCCTAGAACCCAGGCTGCACATCTCACGACCGACTCGAAGCCGTCGAGGCAACCGGAAGCCCAACTGCAGCCGGGCAGTCCGGAAATCCAATGAGAGGGACCTCAACCATGGCAAATCACCACAAACTGATCGAAATCCTCAACCAGGCCGTTTCGCTGGAGTACACGGCCATAGTCCAATACAACCAGCACAGCATGCTCCTGACGGGACCGGACAAGGAGGTGTTCGAAGAGCTTTTCTCCAAGCAGGCGGAGGAAGCCCTCACCCATGCCAAGACCTGGGGGGAGAAGATCGTCTATCTGGGCGGTGTCCCGACCGTCGAGTTGGGAGAGATCCACCAGTCCACCGACCTGACCGAGATGCTGGAGATGGACCTGGAGCTGGAAACCCGAGCCGTGGAAGCCTACAGCCTGGCCAGGGACGTCTGTGACCACGTGCCCACGGCCTACCTGCTGGAAGACCAGATCATTGCCGAGCAGGACGACGTGGAGCGGCTGGCCAAGATTCTGGGCCAGGTCAGGGTTGCCCGGGGTGGGGTGAGGGCTCCATCGGCACAGGCGGTTTGACCGGCCGGATCGGAATGCAAGATTTACACCAACCGACGCTTTTCCGCTTCCGGTCGCGACTTTGCCCGGTGCCGACCTTCCTGCAGGCCATGGCCCTCAACCGGTCGTGGCCGCCCCCGGGGCCTGCTACGGGTTGAGGCTCGCCCTTCCCGGCCTTGCCGATAAGTTGGGCGAAGACCCCGTCCCTTCTACCTCCCTACGCGGCAGGAGAGCCCGATGATTCAGCATGTGATCTACCTCTATAAATTCAATCTCGGCGTGTCCGCCAGGCTGGTCGGGGATCTGACCCCGCGGCAGATGGTGGAGCAGCCGGCCGGTGTGGTCAACCATCCCGCCTGGTCGCTCGGCCACTTGGCCATGACCGCCAACCGCCTGGCAGGAATGTTCGGCCTCGAGTCACAGGCTCCCGAGGGATGGCCGCAGATCTTCGCCACCGGCGGAGTTCCCTCGGGAGACCCCTCCCTCTATCCCTCCAAGGAGGAGCTGCTTTCCTTCCTAACCGCGCAGCATGAGCGCGTTAGCGCCGCCGTGCTCAAAGCCGACCCGGACTGGTTTACCACCCCACTTGCCGACGAACGACGACGCAAATTCTTCCCCACGGTAGGCGACATGGTGACGATGATGATGACCTCGCACGAGATGAACCACCTGGGACAGATATCGGCCTGGCGCCGAGCCATGGGGCTGGGACCACCCCCCAGGCCGTAGCTGCACCCCACATTCTCGACGTGGTGTTCGCCCCCTCCGCCTCGACTGCGGGCTGAGACTCCTAAGTGGCGACCCTGCTAATTCCGTCCCCCCCACCGGTTCGACTGCGGGCACGCCCTTGTCTCACCGACTCCCCCTCCAGGGGGGAGTGCTTGAGGCCTGCCACAACCTCCCTGCCCAATGCCCGGGCGAGAGTAGGGGACCTTGTCCAATGGGCTGACGCCCACGGCTCGACTGGAATCTCCGAACTGCCACCCGGGGAATGATTCCAATAAATAAGCACGCTTCCCCTTGCAGTGTTGTGGGTTTGGGGAGAGCTGCGAATGCTGCGGTTGACGTGGGTTACCCGGCGAGACGCCACCTACGGACCATCCTTATAGAGCTGCGTAGCTGCGGCTCAGGGTCGCCTGCGGGGTGAGCCCGGAGAATCCTGGAGAGGTCGCGTTTGGCAGCGAAATCGGCGTTCTCCTTGCGGCGGAGGCGGCAGCCCGGGGTCGTTTCGGTTCTGCGCCAACCTAGCCGCGAATGCGGCGAATAGAAAGCACCCGTCCCCGAACGCAATGCCTCTGTAAGAAAAAACTCTAAACCCCTGCACTGACGCAGCCGAGTAGGCGGCGATTTGGTCGCATCCTCCCGAAACGCATAACCCGTCCAAACTGGTACCAAGCACGTACCAGCCGAAAGCCCGTCGAGAGTCGTGGTTTGCAAAACCACGGTGAAGCGTGGGGGAAACGCTTTTCGGTGTAGAATGGCCCTGGCTTGCCGGACGGATCCTGGCGCCAGCGGCGCCGGGCAGGTTGCAATTCCCGGGAGTCAGGGCACAGCTATACTGGGTACGGTTGAGGTTGACGAGAGAAATGCCGGATAGGAGACTTTCAGACTTAAGGCAGGGAGATGAAGGCGTTCTGGATCGCCTGGAGGTCGCGGCGGATGTGGCGCAGCGGCTGATGGAACTGGGGTTTCTGGCCGGCGTTCGGGTGAGCGCCGCGCGGCCGGCGCCCGGCGGAGACCCCATGATCTTCCGGGTCGACGGCTCGGAGGTCGCACTCAGACGCGCTACAGCTCAGTGCTTGATATTGAGCGATTCCGATCAGGCAGAAAAGGGGGACAGTGTCTGATCTTCAGGCCGCTTCGGCTGCCAAATCTCCATCCGCCGAACCTGAGTCCTCCGGCCTCTATTCCCTGGTCGCTGTGGTCGGCGCTCCCAATTCCGGAAAGACCACGCTCTTCAACCGGCTCACCGGACTCCGACAGAAGGTGGCCAACTATCCGGGAGTCACGGTAGAAAAGCGGTTGGGCAAGGTCAGGATGGACGAAGGCCGGGAGATCACCCTGGTGGATCTGCCGGGCATATACAGCCTCGCGGCCAGATCGGAAGACGAACGGGTGGCCCGAGGGATGTTGCTTGGCGAGATACCGGGCCTGCCGGCTCCCGACGCCATCCTGCTGGTGGTCGATTCCACCAATCTGAATCGCAACCTGAGCCTGGCAGCCCCCATCCTGGCTCTGGGACTCCCCACTCTGATCGTCCTGAACATGTCCGACGACCTGCGCAGCCGGGGCGGCCGGGTGGACGGGGAGCGCCTGTCCGAGCGTTTGGGGGTTCCGGTGGCCCAGATCAGCGCCGCCAAAGGGGAAGGGTTGGAGGGCGTCCAAGCCTTTCTGTCCGGTCACTCCGACGCCCCCCGGCGGCTGGAGTTGCCGGTAATTCAGGATATCGGGAGCTGCCGCAGTTGGGCGGCCCAGGCCGCCGGCCAGTCGGGTTATCACGCGCCCGCCGCCGCCGTCTGGACCCGGCGCCTCGACTCGGTGCTTCTGCACCCCTTGGCGGGGCCGCTGATTTTTCTGGTGGTAGTGGTGGCCGTTTTTCAAAGCCTCTTCACGCTTGCGGAGCCCCTGATGGACGGCACCGAGGAGGTCATAGCCGTCTCGGGTCAGTGGATGGGAAACCTGCTGCCCGATTCCTGGTTCCGCGACCTGGTCCTGGAGGGGGTTTGGGCCGGGGTCGGCTCCGTCCTGGTGTTCCTCCCCCAGATCCTTTTTCTGTTTCTTCTGATCGGCCTCATGGAGGATTCAGGCTACCTGGCTCGGGCTGCCGTGATCGCCGACCGCACCATGGCTCGGGTCGGCCTGCAGGGCAAGGCCTTCATCCCCCTGCTGTCCGCATACGCCTGCGCCATCCCGGCCATCATGTCCACTCGCACCATCGAGAGCCGGCGGGAGAGGCTGGCCACCATACTGATCGCCCCTTTCATGACCTGCTCGGCCAGGCTGCCGGTCTATGTCCTGGTGATCGCTGCCTTCCTGCCCGAAAAACCCCTGCTGGGGCCCTTGCTGGGCACCCGGGCCGCTGCCATGATGGGGCTCTACCTGCTGGGGTTCCTGGCTGCCTACGCCACCGCCCGCCTGCTGAAATCCACCCTCCTGAAGCGGGAGAGCCCCCTGCCTTTCACCCTGGAGCTTCCTCCCTACCGCTGGCCGACCCTGCAGTCCATCGGCCTGCGTCTGGCGGACCGTTCTCTCATATTTCTCAAGCGCGCCGGCACCGTGATCCTGCTGGTGGCGGTGGTGCTCTGGTTTTTGGCCAGTGTGCCTCGCACCGACGGTCAGCCGCCGGAGATTTCCCAGAGTCTGGCCGGCAGTATCGGAAAGGCGGTCGAGCCGGCCATCGAGCCCCTGGGATTCAACTGGAAGATCGGCATCGGGTTGATCACCTCTCTGGCGGCGCGCGAAGTGATCGTGGGCACCCTGGGAACCATTTACGGTATCGAGGGGGCAGAGGAAGAAGGAGACGAAGGCTCACCGGGTTTGCAGCAGGCCCTGAAGCAGGATCTGACCCCGGGGGGAGCGGTGGCGCTGCTGATCTTTTTCGCCTTTGCCCTCCAGTGCATGTCCACGGTGGCCGTGGTTCGGAGGGAGGCCGGGGGGTGGAGCCTGGCCCTGCTGCAATTCGCCTACATGTTGGTTCTTGCCTATATGGGCGCCTGGCTGGGGAAGACCCTGGTGGAAATCTGGATTTGATCCGGTTCGCGGAAAGCGCGGTCTCAAACCGACAGGCAAGGAATTGTTGATTGTTGCGCCTTTTGAAAAATTCGGCAGCGGGACGTTTGCCGGGAATGGCCACAAGGGGCACAAAAATATAATCTGTGAATTTTGTGCTTTTTGTGGCTAGACAGCATTTTCATTAGGTCGCACCCGAAACTGAAAAAGGCAGTGTTGATTGGGGACTAAGGACTACTCGTCTGGGCTAAAATCCCAAATCCACGTCAACTGACTCGACTGTCATTGTCGTTTCGCCCCAAGAAATCGATCCAGGACAGAAAGCCATGGAAACATCCTACGAAACCGTCCACCGCCGTTCCCTGGAGGAGTCGGAAGCTTTCTGGGCCGAGGCGGCCGAGGCTGTGCACTGGGACCGCAAGTGGGACCGTGTCCTGGATGTCTCCCGAGGGCAGTTCGTCCACTGGTTCAAGGGCGGCAGGGTCAACACCTGCTACAACGCCGTGGACCGGCAGGTGGAGAGTGGGCGGGCGGCGCAGGTCGCCCTGATCTACGACAGCCCCGTCACCGGGATCGTCCGCCAAATTTCCTATCGTGAACTTCAACAGGAGGTCTCACGCTTCGCCGGAGCGCTGCGTGCCGCCGGCCTGGAAAAGGGGGACCGGCTGATCGTCTACATGCCCATGATCCCCGAAGCGGTGGTTGCCATGCTGGCCTGTGCCCGCATCGGCGTGGTGCACTCGGTCGTCTTCGGCGGCTTCGCCTCCCAGGAACTTGCCATACGGATCGACGATGCCCGCCCCAAGGCTATCGTGACCGCTTCCTGCGGGATCGAGGTGCAGCAGGTAATTCCCTACAAGCCCCTGCTGGACGAGGCTATAGACCTTGCCGAGCACAAGCCGTCGGTATGCGTGGTCTACCAGAGGCCGCAGGCGCTGGCATCGCTCCTTCCGGGACGAGACCGGGACTGGCAGGAAATGATGGCGTCTGCCGATCCGGTGGACTGCCTGTCACTGGAGGCGACCGACCCCCTTTACATTCTCTACACGTCAGGGACAACCGGGAAGCCCAAGGGTGTGGTGCGAGACAACGGGGGACACGCGGTGGCCTTGAGGTGGAGCCTTGAAAACATCTATGACGTGCAGGCGGGGGACGTCTTCTGGGCGGCTTCCGACATCGGTTGGGCGGTGGGGCATTCCTATACGGTTTACGGTCCCCTGATGCACGGCTGCACCAGCGTGCTCTACGAGGGAAAGCCGGTGGGGACGCCTGACGCGGGAGCCTTCTGGCGGGTGGTGTCGCAGCACGGGGTGAATGTTCTGTTCACGGCCCCGACCGCGTTCCGGGCCATCAAGAAGGAAGATCCGGAGGGGGAGCACCTCAAGGACCACGACGTCTCCTGCCTGCGCTATCTCTTCCTGGCCGGTGAGCGGCTGGATCCGGACACCTTTCACTGGGCCGGGCGCCTGCTGGGGATCCCGGTCATCGACCACTGGTGGCAGACCGAGAGCGGCTGGCCGATGGCCGCCAACTGCATGGGGCTCTCCCCCCATCCGCTCAAGGCAGGCTCGGCCGGTAAGCCCGTTCCCAGCTACGACATCCAGGTGCTTGACGGCGAGGGCCGGGTTCTGGGACCCGGAGAGGAAGGACTGATCGCCGTCAAGCTCCCGTTGCCCCCAGGCTGCCTGCCGACCCTGTGGAACGACGACCGGCGCTTTCTGGAGTCCTATCTCAGCCGTTTCCCCGGCTACTACTTTACGGCCGACGGCGGCTTCAAGGACGAGGACGGATACCTCTTCGTCATGGGGCGGGTGGACGACGTCATCAACGTTGCCGGCCACCGCTTCTCCACCGGCAGAATGGAGGAGGTGGTCTCCGGTCATCCCGACGTGGCCGAGTGCGCCGTAGTCGGAGCCCGGGACGAGCTCAAGGGGCAGATCCCCATGGGATTCGTGGTGCTCAAGGCCGGCGTGGAGCGCCAGTGGGGTGCCATCGAAGCGGAGATCATCCGGGAAGTCCGGTCGGACATCGGAGCCGTGGCCAGCTTCAAGAAAGCGCTGCTGGTCAAGCGTCTACCCAAGACCCGCTCCGGCAAGGTCCTGCGCCGGACCCTTCGGGACCTGGCCGACGGCCGGGATTACGCCATTCCTTCCACTATCGACGATCCTGCCATTCTTGGAGAAATCGAGGGCGTGCTGCAGGACTACCGAAGTTCCTGAGACTCCGGGAGTGCTCACTCCCGAGGCGCGAAGAGATCAGTCCATATCCTCCGAGGCCGGATCGTAAAAGACCACCTCTTCGTTGGTGCTGGGGTTGTTGCGGGCCACGATGGCCCGGGCCGGCTCCCGGTCGCTGAGGTTGACGGGCTGATGCGGCACGCCGGGCGGAATGAAAAGGAAATCTCCCGGGCGATGGGTCACCCTCCGGCTCAGCCCCTTCCCGTAGCGGGTCTCGACACTCCCTTCCAGCATGTAAATCGCGGTTTCGAAACCTCGATGGTAGTGGGGCTCGGCCGCTCCGCCCGGGGGGATGACCACCAGGCTCATGGAGATTCCCCGTGCTCCGGAAGTCTCGTCCGAGACTCCAAAGAAATAGGGGAGGCGCTGCTTGGACATCACCTCCTCGGTGGGACGCACGGTCACGATTTCCGTTGGGGGCGCTTCTTCCTCGGGTGTTGGGGTGGCTTCGGCAGGGGATGGGTCTTGGGATTTCATGGCAATTCTCCTCATATGCTCGCTGGACGGCCGCCTCCGCCTCCTGCGGCGGACTCGGTCATATCCAGCCTTCTTTCTTCAACAACTCCCGGATCTTTTGCACGTCGCCTCCAGCCTCCCGGCAAATTCGGCTGACGGCCGAGTAACCCCGAGCCTTCACCAGCTCGGTCAACAGGGGGATGATGGAGTCGGCGTTCCGCCGGTTGGTTTCCGGCACCGCCGTCACTCCTTCAAGGCAGCGCTCGGCCAGGGTGTTGGCCGCGTTTACCAGCAAGCCTATCGAATCCAACACATTGAACAGCAGGACGCTCTCCCAGATGTTCAGGTCCAGTTCGCCGTGGTCCAGGGCGCCGGCGCAAGCCGCATGGTTTCCGATGACTTGAAAGCAGCACTGAACGACAAACTCGGGAATCACCGGATTCACCTTGCCCGGCATGATGGAGGAGCCGGGTTGAACAGCGGGGAGCCGGATCTCCCCCAGGCCGGCCTCGGGGCCGGAACTGAGGAGGCGCAGGTCCTTGGCGATCTTGACGAGGGCCCGGGCCAGCAGTTCCAGGCCGGATGAGACGGCCACCATGCCGTCCGGGTTCTGGGCAGCGTCGAAGAGGTCGGGGGCCAATCGGTAGGCCGGGTCCCCGCTGACTTCCCGAAGGCGGGGAAGGATCTGCTTCCGGTAGCTCTCGGGAGCATCCTGGGGACGACCAACGATGGTTCCTCCCAGGTTTACGGCGTGCAGCTGTTCCACGTCGCGGGCGATCCGATCGGCGGCTCTGGTCAGGGCGGTCCTATAGCCCCCGAACAGGTCTCCGAAAGTGACGGCCACGGCATCCTGAAGGCAGGTTCTGGCCACCCGGGGCTCGTCTCCAAACCGGGACGTCCGGTCTCGCACGACCTGCCCCAACCGTGCCAGGCCTTGGGCCAGAGAGGGCCAGGAAGCGATCACGGCCATGCGGCAAGCGGTTGGGTAGACGTCGTTGGTGGACTGATGGAGGTTGACGTGATCGTTGGGATGCACCCGCCGGTACTGGCCCCGGCGTCCTCCCAGAAGTTCTTCGGCCCGGTTGGCCAGCACTTCGTTGGCGTTCATGTTGGCCGACGTGCCTCCGCCTCCGTGGAAGCGATGGATGGGAAAATGGCGGCCGGCATCCTCGCCGATCAGTTCCCGTGCCCCCTGGACAATGGCCCCGGCCACCCCGGCGTCCAGGAAACCCGCCTTCCGGTTGGCCGCGGCAGCCGCCCACTTGATGCTGAGGAGCGCCTCGGTCAGCACCGGATAGTCGCCGATGGAGCGTTCCCCCGACAGGGGAAAGTTTTCCAGGGCGCGTTGGGTCTGGGCTCCGAAAAGGGCATCCCTCGGGACCTGGACCGCTCCCAGGAAGTCGTGCTCCACGCGGCAGGGGTTGCGGGACATGGTCAATCCTCGCTGGGGGAGGCCTGAGTTTCCAGGAAAGACAGCAGAGCCCGGCTCAACAATTCCGGCTTCTCCAGCATGGGGAAGTGTCCGCAGTCTTCGATCAGGGCCAGTCGGGCGCCGGGGATCAGCTCGGCCAGGCGGCGGCTTTGGCCGGGAGGAGCCGAGTCGTCCGATCGCGTGCCGATCACCAGCGTCGGCCGAATAATCTCTCCCAGCCGGCGAGTGAGGTCGAAGCGGCTGTAGGCGTCGACCAGTTGCAGGCCGAGGTCGTCGGGGGTGGATCGCATCTGCCTCTTGACCCAGTCGCGGACCGCATGCGGAGCGCCGGGAGAGAACCAGGCGTCGAAATGGCGGTCGAAAGCACCGGAGAAACTCATTCGGCGGGCATCGGCGGCGATTCTCTTGGAGATCAGCCGGTCTTCCGCATCGGCGGCGATGGTTGCCACCAGCACCAGCGCGGCGGTCTGCTCCGGCCGCTCCAGGCAGAATTGCTGCGCCACCATGCCCCCCATGGAGTGACCCACGATAACAGCGGGACCTATCTCCAGAGCCGCCATCATGGCGCTCAGGTCGCCGGCCAGTTGCTCGATGGAATAGCCCTCGGCGGGCGCTTCCGAGTCCCCGTGCCCGCGAAAGTCAACCGCCAGGCAGCGGAAGTTTCGGCCCGCCAGCTCCCGGCACTGCCGTTGCCAGAAGGTTCGGTTGCACATCCAGCCGTGCAGGAAAACGACATCGGCTCCTTGGCCGCGCAGGGTGTAGGCCATTTGGACGCCGTTGACTTCGACACGGTCCAATGTGGAGATGTCAGCGTTCATGAAATGTCCCGGCTCCTGCGGAAATAGTATGCCAAAGGCTTTGGGGGAGCAAGGAGGGGCACTTGCGCTTGCGCCCGGGGACCCACTAATTACTCCACGCCCAAGGGGGAGGCGTGTTCATAGTTTCTTTGAGAAGGCCCTGCGTTCCCGAACGATGCTACTAATTCGCCGCGTACGCGGCTGCGGCAGCGCAGGATCAGACGCCCCCGGGCTCCCGCCCGGGGCTACCCTGAGCCGCAGCTACGCTGCTCCATAAGGTTGGCCGGTAGGAGACGATTCCTCGATTGACCTACGTCAACCGCAGCTACGCAGCTCCCTCCTAACCTACAACGCTGCCTGGGAATAGGATTTTTTACAATTGTCTCTGGCTGAGGGCCCGGGATTCCGCTAGCTCTCCAACAGGGAGGATCCTCTGGATTTGTGTTGATCCGTGTCCGTTGGTGTTCATTTTCATTTGAGATCGGTCGTTCCTCCTCGAATGAACCGCACGGCAGGGCAAGGGCGGATTAAGACTCGAACGGTGTCAAGAGTCTGATTATTCACAAAATTCCCTTGCTTCATGCGGGATCCTGATTTTGGAAAGAACGGTGAAGCCGTGGTTGACCTGGGTTGCCGAGAAAGCGGTTCCTACGAGCCATCCTTATAGAGCAGCGTAGCTGCGGCTCAGGGTAGCCCCGGGTGGAAGCCCGGGGTCGTGTGTACCCGGCACTCCCGTAGCCGCGTACGCGGCGAAATAGTAGCATCCCTTCGAAACGCGCTACCCTTCCAAGCGGCCCAGCCCCTGTTCGGCACCCGCCATCCGTCCGAGGCACCCCCCCGGCTCCAATCTTTTTTGTTGATGGCGGCAGGCCGCGAATCTATGATGGCGGGGACTCTGCAAGCTGGCCCGTCAGCCCGCGCCTATAAGGCATATGTGGAAGTATTTCGACAATCTGCCGCTGAAGGACAAACGTAATATTGCCTCGCTGGGAGAGGGCGACACCGCCCTGGTCCACAGCCGTCAGATCGGGCCCTCGCTGGGGTTGGACCAGCTCTATTTCAAGTTGGAGTTCCAAAACCCCTCGGGGTCCTACAAGGACCGTTTTGCCAGCATGGCCGCCTCCCTGATGGTCGAGGAGAAGCGCGACCGCATGCTGGCCACCTCGTCCGGCAATACCGGCTCGGCCCTCGCTGCCTTTGCGGCCCGCTTCGGCTTCGGGCTGGATCTTTATGTGCTGGAGACGGCCTCCCGCCAGAAGCTGGTCCAGGCCGAGGCCTACGGCGCCCGGGTGATCCGGGTTCGGGAGTTCGGAGTCACCGAGTCAGGAACCAACTCGGTGGTGGAACGACTCAAGGCCAGGGCCCGCACCAGCGAGGCCGTCCTGCTGATCTCGGCCACCTGCATCAGCCCGCGGCAGATGGCCGGAGTGAAGACCATCTCCTTTGAAGTTTGCGAGCAGCTCGGCGCCGCCCCCGATCACGTCTTCGGTCCCATTGGCGGGGGAGGCCTCTTTTACCAGTGCTACCAGGGATACCGGGACTGGTTCCAGCAGGGTCGCATCGACCGGGTTCCCAGGATGCACGCCGCCCAGCCCCAGGGGTGCGCCACGGTGGTGGGACCGCTGAGCAGGAACGAAACCCGCGCCCGGGCCGTTACCTGCACCAGCCAGATTTCCGGGCTCCAGGTGGCCGCCGTGCTGGACGCCCAGGTGGCCCTGGACACGGTGCTGTCCAGCGGCGGCTCGGGCCAGATGATGCCCGATGAGGCGGTATATTTTTGGCAGCGCCGCCTCATCCGGGAGGAAGGCATCTATACCGAGCCCGCGGGCGCCACAGCGCTGGCCGGCCTGGAGCTGGCGGTGAAACAGGGGCTGGTGAAGTCGGCCGAGAAGGTGGTTTGCCTGGTTACCGGGGGTGGCTTCAAGCACCTGGAATCCATCGACGCCATGCTGGAAGGCGCCTCCATGCCTCTCATCAACGTCGACGAAATCTGATCTGAAGGGCAAGCGCAAAATGGCCAAGAGACGCATCGGGGTGGTCGGCTGCGGGTCCATCGGGCGCAGGCACGCCCGGGTGTTGTCGGCCCGTCCGGAGCTTTCGGTGGAGTTGTGCGAATCCCACCCCGACCACTTGCAGCGGGCCTTGCGTGAGGTGGGCGAAGTTCCGACCCATGCTTCCCTCGAGAGCCTGCTGGCCACCCGTCCGGAAATGGTGGTGATCGCCACCCCCCACCGATTGCATGCCGAAATGGCGATTCGGTCGCTCCAGGCCGGTTGCCACGTGCTCTGCGAAAAGCCCATGAGCGACAGCCTGGCCGGGGCCCGGCGCATGCTCCAGGCGGCCGAGGCCAGTTCCCGGGTCTTCAGTGTGGGGTTCACCTACCATTTCCATCCGGTGATGCGGCACCTGAAGGAGCTAATCCAGGAAGGAGCCTTCGGGCGCATCCTCTCGCTGCACTTCCACGTGGGGACCTATCTCACCCTGATGAACTCCATCTCCCGGCACCAGGCCGAGGTGGAGGGGGCCATCGCCATGGACTATGCCCACCAACCCGACCTGTATCACTGGTGGTTGGGGAAGACTCCGGTCAGGGTCTATGCCGCCGGTTGCCGGGGAGGCGATCTGCCCCTGCAATCCAATCCCAACCTGATGGCAGTCACCCTGGAGTACCAGGAGCCGCTGATCGCCACCATTCACATGAATTACGTGCAGCATCCCGATCACGGCTCCTGCGAAGTAATCGGGGACAAGGGCTGGGCTCTTTTCGACCTGCGCTCCGGCTCGCTACGCCTGGGCAATCGCGATCCCGAGTCGGAAACGGTCCGCACCTTCGAACTGGAGAGGGACCCCTTGATGGCCGACGAGCACCAGGCCTTCCTGGATGCGGTGGCGGGCCGCCGTCCGCCGGAGAGTCCGGCCCGAGAGGCCATTCAGTCCATGCGCATTGTCGAGGCCATCATCCAGTCCTGGAGGCGGGGCGCACCGGTGACCCTGGAGGAGTAAAGTATGGCGAGGCCGTGGAACAGAACGTCAAGCAAGGGATTGTTGATTGGCGGGTGAGAACTGAATTCACCTTGAAATCCAGAGTGCAAAATCTACAATCGATCTGAAATCCTAAATTCACGAGCTATTTGCAAAATTCGCAGTGGGGCAGGGTATCTTGCCGGCAAGCCTGAGGTACTGCCTTTATCAATATCGGGTGCGGCCTGGTGAAAAATACTGTCGAACCACAAAAAGCACAAGAGTCGCAATTTGTGTTTTTGTGCCTTTTGTGGCCATTCCCGTCAAACGTCCCGCTGCCCAATTTGCAACAGGCTCTCACGACACTTGACTCGTCTGTCAATGTTGTTCCGACTCAAGTGATCCAGCCGCGGCAATAGCGGTCCTGCAGTTTTTAGAGTGACTTGGCCCTACGGAGAAAGAGTCTAATGAGCCGTGCACCTGAATTTGACATCGATGCCATCGGCAGGGAAACCAAGGAGATCCGTTCCTTTTCGGTGGACCTGCCCGAGGGGCTGGGAGACTTGGCCCGGCAGAGCTTTCTGGCCTCCAGCGGCTTTTGTCCGGAAGACCGCATTGCCGCCGAGATGGCCCTGCAGTTCGATGGCGAGACATTGTCGATGCCCGTCCTGACGGCCAGGGGCCGCAAGAACGGGCCCACGCTGGTGGTGACGGCCGGGGTTCATGGAGACGAGTACGAGGGGATGGAAGCCATCTACCGGACCTACGAAGCCCTGGATCCCGACAGGCTGAATGGGACTTTCGTGGCCGTGCCCATCGTCACCCTGACGGCTTTCTGGCTCGGCATCCGCTGCAATCCCGTCGACTCCCTCAACATGGCACGGGTGTTTCCGGGCAGTACCGACGGCAGCTTCAGCCAGCGGCTGGCCCAGGCCGTGCTGCAGCGGGTGTTGCGCCATGCCGACTTCTACATCGACCTGCACAGCTCGGGGCGCAACTATCACATGTTGACCCTTTGCGGCTACTCCATGCTGGGCGAGCAGGCCGCCGTCGCCCGGGAAGCCGCCCTGGCCTTTGGAGCCCCGGTGGTCTGGGCTCATCCCAACACGTCTGCAGGGAGGACCCTCTCGGCCACCCTGGACCTCGGCATTCCTTCTCTCTATACCGAGGCTTATGGAGCCGGCCACGTGCGGCCCGAGGACGTGGACTGCTACACCCAAGGGCTGGCCAACCTGTTGAAATTTCTCGACATGACGGTATTGGAAGGCGCCGGCCTTCCCGCGGGCTATCGGCCCTGGCTGCTGGGGGGATCCGGAGACATGGACGTGGCCATCAAGTGCCGGCAGGGCGGATTGTTTTTCGCCTCCCTGGAGATCGGTGCGCGAGTGCGCCGGGGAGACCTGCTGGGCATCATCCGCAGCCTGGACGGCAGGGTGATCGAAGAGGTCACGGCCCCGGCGGAGGGTGTGCTGATCCTGATGCGAGCCACGCCTCGCATCTACCCGGGCGAGAATATCGCTGCCCTGGCTTCCGAAGCCTGAGGATCGGGAAGCTGCCCTTGGAGGCGCAGCCGCCGGCAGCGGGGGCTATACGAGGGTTGCAGGAGGGCAAACCATGAAACTGAAGGACAGAGTGGCCATCATCACCGGCGGAGGCACCGGTATCGGCAAGGGGATCGCCAAGTGCTTCGCCCGCGAGGGGGCCCGCTTGATGCTGGCTCAACGCCGCCTGGAGGTGGCCGAACGGACGGCGGGAGAGCTGGGAGGCCGGGCCCTGGCCTGTGACGTCTCTTCCCGGCCTCAGGTGGAACGGCTGTTGGAGGAGACGCTTCGCCATTACGGGCAGATCGATATCCTGGTCAATAACGCCGCCGTCACCGGATTGCCGGCGCTCACCCCTTTTCTGGACTGTTCGGAGGAGGCCTGGGACAACATCCTGGATGTGAACCTGAAGGGCACATTTCTCTGCTCCCAGCTCGCCGCCCGCCACATGGCCTCCCGGGGGAAAGGCGTCATCATCAACATCTCTTCGGTAGGGGCTTACGCGGCCCAGAGCTGGGCGGCTGCCTATTGCGCCAGCAAGGGGGGGATGGAGGGATTGACCAAGGCCATGGCCCTGGAGCTGTCCTCCCAGGGCATCCGGGTGGTGGGGATCGCGCCAGGCGACATCGTGGTCGAGAAAAACCAGCAGCTCGGCCAGGAATTGGAGGAGCTGGGGGTGGACCGCACCTATGTTCGAAAGACCCCGCTGGCCCGCCGCGGGCTGCCGGAGGAGATCGGGGGCGCCGCCGCCTTTCTGGCCTCCGACGACGCCAGCTTCGTACAGGGAACCACGTTGATCGTGGACGGCGGCTTTCTCAGCTACTGACCGGGTTCGGTGGGTCCATCCTGCTCATCCATGTGAGACAATAGTCGAAGCTATCCGACAAACCAACCAACGCCACTGTCTGAGGAAGTGAGGACGCCATGCCAGCTTTCGAACCCGTCGTCTATTTTCGAGACGCCATCGTTCCGGCCTCTCAAGCCAGGGTTGCATACTACGACTGGGGCATCATCATGGGGGCCACCGTGACCGACCTGGTGCGGACCTATGGTCACAAGCCCTTTCGCCTGGACGACCATTTGACCCGCTTCTATGCATCCTGCAAGTACGCCCGCATCCAGCCGCTCCTGACCCAGGAAGAGACCCGCGAGGTCACCCTGGAGCTGCTGGAGCACAACCTGCAGGGAATCGGCCAGTCGGACGACCTGGCCATCGTCTACTTCGTTACCCCCGGGGAGAATGCCGTCTACGGCGGACTGCCCGAGGGAGCCGTGCACCAGGCGCCGACCTTCTGCATCCACACCTATCCCATGCAGTTCGCCACCTGGCAACCGCTGTTTCGGGAGGGCGCCCACGTGGTCATTCCCTCCATTCGGCACGTGCCCCCCGAGTGCCTTGACCCCAAGGTCAAGAACCGCAGCCGGCTCCACTGGTGGCTGGCGGAACAGGAGGCCCGCCTGGTCGATCCCAGGGCCATCACCGTGCTGCTCGACCTGGATGGCAACATCAGCGAGGCCAGCGGCGCCAACTTCCTGATCGCCAAGAACGGAAGGCTGCTGTCGCCCACCAGCCGCAACATCCTGGGCGGAATCAGCCTGCTCAATGTGAGCGAGCTGTGCCAGGAACTGCAGATTCCCTTCGTCGAGAAGAATCTGCAGGTTCACGACGTGGTGAATGCCGACGAGGCCTTCCTGGCCACCACTCCCTACGGCATTGCTCCGGTCACCAAGGTGAACGGGTTGACCATTGCCGACGGGAAACCGGGTCCGCTATTCGACCGCCTGACCGGGGCCTGGAGCCGGCAGGTGGGCATGGACGTCCTGGAGCAGATCATGAGCCCGGAGAAGGTTCACTGAGCTGCTTTGACGGCGCGGCCGAACCGCAGCACTGGAGATCTCCCCCGAGAATCGGCTAAAATACCGATTCCAACGTCATTTCTTGGAGGCAAGACGGTGAGGGTTGTTACTGGTGCCGTAGTGGTCCTGGCGGCGGTGCTTCTGGGGGTGGGCCGCTCTCCGGCCGAGCCACCTGCGTCGGGCGCAGCCAGCGTCGACTTCCAGCGTGACGTTCGTCCCATCCTCTCCAACCACTGCTTCGAGTGCCACGGTCCGGATGCGGCCACCCGCATGGTGGATCTCCGGCTGGATACCCGGGAGGGAGCCTTCTCCGAGCGGCCCGGCGGCAGCTTGATCGTCCCGGGCGATCCCGAGTCCAGCCTGCTCTACCAGCGCATCTCCCATGCCGAGCCGGCCCTGCAGATGCCGCCGGCCCATTCCAAGAGGCCTCTGAACAGCCAACAGATCGACACCCTCACGCAGTGGATCCGGCAGGGAGCCGCCTGGGACCAGCACTGGTCCTTCAAGTCCATCGGCAGGCCTGAACCGCCACCGGTGAAAGATCCCTCCTGGGTGCGCAACCCCCTGGACCGCTTTATTCTGGCCCGGCTGGAGGCCGAGGGACTGGAACCCGCTCCCGAGGCCGACAAGAATACCCTGGCCCGCCGCCTGGCCCTGGATCTGACGGGACTGCCTCCCGATCCGGGAACCCTGGCCGCCTTCCTGGCGGACGACTCCGACAACGCCTATGAGACCCTGGTCGACCGCCTCATGGAGTCGAGGCACTGGGGCGAGCACCGGGCCCGCTACTGGCTGGATGCGGCCCGCTACGGGGACACTCACGGGATCCACATCGACAACTTTCGGGAGATGTGGCCCTACCGCGACTGGGTGATCCGGGCCTTCAACCGGAACAAGCCCTTCGACGAGTTCACGGTCGAACAGATCGCGGGCGATCTGCTGCCCGAGGCCGGCCTGGAACGGCTGGTGGCCACCGGCTTTCATCGCTGCAACATCACCACCAACGAGGGCGGCGTCATCCCCGAAGAGTACGAGGCCATCTATGCCAAGGACAGGGCCGATACCACCGGCCTGGTCTTTCTCGGCCTCACCGTGGGGTGCGCCACCTGTCACGACCACAAGTTCGATCCCATCACCCAGCGGGATTTCTACGCCCTGACGGCCTTCTTCAGGAACACCACCCAGTACGTGATGGACGGCAACATCTCCGATCCTCCGCCGGTGCTGGTGGTGCCGGAGGCTCAGGACCTGGAACGCTGGCACCGGCTTCGCCGGGAAGCCGCTGAAGTGGAGGTAGGGATCGAGAGCCGTACCGCCTCCGTAGAAGGAGCCTTCTCCGACTGGCTGGTAGAAGACCGCCACCGCTCTCTGCAAACGCCGCTGGAAGGCTCGGCGGAGCTGTTGCGGCTCCGGCTGGGCCGCAAGGCCTCCGCGGAGATCGAGGGGAAACGAAAGAAGGTCGTCCTGCGCCAGGGAGCAAGGGTGCGCGAGGGGCCCGCAAGGAACCAGCGCTCGCTGCGGTTCGGCGAGGAGTCCTGGGCGGCGCTGCCCAGCCTGGAGCTCGACACCGACACGCCCTTTTCCATCGCCTTGTGGTACTACCAGCCCAAGGTGGTGGGGACCTTTTCCGTGATGGGCCAGTCCGACCCTGACGACCATTCCCGCGGCTGGTCCCTGATCAGCCGCTCGCGGCAGCTCGTCCTCACCCTGACGGGAGAAAAGCCGGCCCCCGATAAACCGGCCAGCTCGGTGCAGATTCGTCCCATCAACACCCGGCGGCTGCCTCCGGGAGAGTGGACTCACATTGTCTTGACCTATGACGGCTCCGGAGAGCGGGCCGGTCTGGCGCTCTACTGGAACGGCGAGACCATCGAGTCCCAGGGCAGCGAGTATTTCACCCGGGTCGAGGGCAGTATCCGGAACGACCAGCCGCTCTATCTGGGTCGGGGTCTGACCAAGGTGGGGGACCTCGCCGTTCCCGAGGTGAGCAGCTTTTCAGGGGGCGGCATCGCCGATCTCAGAATCTTCAATCGCGCGCTCTCGGCCCCGGAGGCCAGGCTGGTTTCGCTCTGGCCCAGCCTGGAGGGCGCCCGCAACAAGAAAGCCCAGGCTCTGACCCCCGAGGAGCGGTCGGCCTTGCGCCTCTACTACCTGGCCGTTGAGGATGAGCAATATCGCCGTCTGATGGCTGGCGCCCTGGAGATCGAGAAGGAGTGGCGGGAGGTGCGGCGACGAGGCGGGATCACCCACGTCATGCAGGAGAAAGCCGATAGCCAACCCGAGGCCCATGTCCTCTATCGCGGCCTCTACGATCAGCCGCGCGAGCTGGTGAAGGCCCGGACGCCCTCGGCTCTCCACCCCATGTCGGCTTCCTGGCCCCGCAACCGGCTGGGGCTGGCCCGCTGGCTGGTGGACGACTCCAACCCTCTGACGGCCCGGGTGGTGGTGAACCGCTACTGGCAGGAAGTGTTCGGGACGGGGCTGGTGGAAACCAGCGACGACTTCGGCTCCCAGGGGAGGCGGCCCTCCCATCCGGAGCTGCTGGACTGGCTGGCGGTGGAATTTCGCCAGTCGGGTTGGGACATCAAGCGCTTCTTTAACACCCTGGTGACTTCGGCCACCTATCGCCAGGCGGCGGCGCTCACCCCCGAGAAGCTCGAGAAAGATCCCCGCAATCTGCTGTTGTCTCGTGGGCCGAGCTTCCGCATGGATGGGGAGATGATCCGGGACTACGCCCTGGCGGCCAGCGGCCTGCTGGTTCGCAAGATCGGGGGGGCCAGCGTCAAGCCCTACCAGCCGGAAGGAGTCTGGGAGCGGGTGGCCATGCCCACCAGCAATACCCGGACCTACCAACCGGACAGCGGCTCCAGGCTCTACCGCCGCAGCCTTTACACCTTCTGGAAACGCTCGGCGCCGCCGGCCTCCATGGAAATCTTCAACGCTCCCACACGCGAGCACGCCACCGTGCGCCGGGAGCGGACCAATACGCCGCTGCAGGCGCTGGTCACCATGAACGACACCCAGTTCGTGGAGGCGGCCCGCTACCTGGCTCAGCGAGCCATGCGGGAAGCCGGCGCCGACTTTGACCAGCGTCTGGACTTCATCACCACCCGGTTGCTGGCCCGCGAGATGAAGGCGGCAGAGCGGGTCGTGGCCCGCCGGACCTACCGGCAGTTTGTCGAGCACTACGGTTCGAATTCCCGCGAGGCCGGTAAGCTGCTGGCCACAGGCGAGTCGGCGCCCGACGAGGCGCTGCCGTCGGCCGAGTCGGCCGCCTGGACCATGCTGTCCAGCCAGTTGATGAACCTGGACGAGGCCCTGAACAAGTAAGGACCGGCCGGGCCCCGAAAGGCCCCGACGGTGACCGGAACCCCGGGGAGCCACCCGGTCTCCGGCCCCCGTCTTCAATGGGAGGGATTCGAGATGCATCCACACCAGGAAGCCATCCTGACGGAAACCAGGCGCCATTTTTTCCTTCGGGGAGCCAAGGGGATCGCCGGAATCGCCCTCGGCAGCCTCCTGGCCGAAGATCTCCTGGCCACCGGCGGTGGGGCCGATGGGGTCGGCGGGTTGGCCCATCTGCCCCACTTCGCCCCCAAGGCCAAGCGCTGCATCTACCTGCACATGATGGGGGCGCCGCCTCAGATGGACCTGCTGGACTACAAGCCCAAAATGAGGGAGTGGTACGACAAGGACCTGCCGGAATCGGTGCGCCGGGGGCAGCGCTTGACCACCATGACTTCGGGTCAGGCGCGCTTTCCCATTGCCCCCTCCGTCTTTGATTTCAAGCAGCACGGCGGCAGCGGCGCCTGGATCTCGGAGCTGCTGCCCCACACGGCCAGCATGGTGGACGACATCGCCATCGTTCGCTCCATGCACACCGAGGCCATCAACCACGAGCCGGCCATCACCTTCATCCAGACCGGCCGGCAGATTCCCGGACGGCCCTGCATTGGCTCCTGGATCTCCTACGGCCTGGGAAGCATGAACCGGGACCTCCCCACCTTCGTGGTGATGAATGCCGAGAAGAGCCACCCCAAGGCAGGGGTTCAAGCCATCTCGGCCAAGCTTTGGAGCTCAGGATTCCTGTCCCCGAAGTACGCCGGCGTGGGGCTGCGCGGAGGAGACGATCCGGTGCTCTATCTGAAGGACCCCGGCGGCGTGTCCCGCCAGGTGCGGCGCAAGATGCTGGACGGCCTCGGCGAGCTCAATCGGATGCGGCACCAGGAGGTGGGGAACCCGGAAACCCTGGCCCGCATCGAGCAGTACGAGATGGCCTTCCGCATGCAGACCTCGGTGCCCGAGATGAGCGACCTTTCCAGTGAGCCGGAAAGCACCTTCAAGCGCTGGGGGGAGGAAGCCAGGCAGCCCGGCAAGTTCCAGAACGCCGCCCTGATGGCCCGCCGGCTGGTGGAGCGGGGCGTACGCTTCGTGCAGATCTACCACCGCGGCTGGGACGTGCACTCGTCCGCGCCCGAAGTGCTTCCGGCGCAGGCCCGGGACGTCGACAAGGCTTCCTGGGCGCTGATTCAGGACCTCAAGGAGCGGGGCATGTTCGAAGACACGCTGGTGATCTGGGGCGGGGAATTCGGCCGCACCATCTACTCCCAGGGTGAGTTGACGCCCACCAACTACGGACGCGACCACCATCCCCGCTGCTACAGCTTGTGGATGGCCGGGGCCGGCATCAAGGGCGGCGTGGTCCACGGGGAGACCGACGACTTCTCCTACAACATCGTCAAGGACCCGGTCCACATCCGGGACTACCAGGCCACCATCCTGCACCTGTTCGGCATCGACCACGAGCGCTTCACCTACCGCCACCAGGGCCTGGACGCCAAACTCACCGGCGTCGAGCCCGCTCACGTGGTGAAAGCACTACTGGCCTGATAACCTTTCCTCACAACTCCCGAATCTCGATATTGCGGAAGTGCACCGGCGCCCCTTCCGACTGAAGGGCGATCGGTCCCTGGCGGACGGGATAGGGGCCACTCTCGCCGATGAACACGCCGTTGAGCTTGGCGCCGATCACGCCGTCCCGCGAGGTAATCTCGAGCTGGTTCCATTCGGTGTGGGGCTTGCGGGCCCGGGTTCGCGCTTCCTCGTCGCCGTCGCTCCTGGGACCCTCGGCGCCCCCGAGGGGAAAGATCTGAGCCAGCCGCTGGTAGAGGCCTTGGACCTCCACGCAGGCCGGCCAGACCTTGTGCTCTCCGGAGATGTAGTTGAATACGCCGCTGTTGCCGGCCTGCTCGGGGAAGCGGAACTCCAGCGTCAGAACATAGTTGGAGTAGGATTTCCGGCTGCAGAGGTATCCGTTGGGGGTGCCGGTGCACTTGAATACGCCGTCCTCGGCTTTCCAGGAAGCCGGATCTCCAAAAGCCACGAAAAAGTCCTTCTCAAAGTCGTCGAGCATGTCGACGGCGCCCGACTGCACCGTCGTCGGGGATTGACAGCCCAGGCCGAGTGAAAGGACTGCAAACGCCACCAGGATGTGAATACGCGAGAGCATGGTGTCTCCTTGATGAGTCCGTTCCGATGGGTGAATGGCATCCAGTATACCTGAAGCTGGATAGAAGGGACCGGATGGGTGCTCGTTGGGATGGGTGGTACTCATGCGCCTCATGCAAGCCGAGTATCACTCCCCCCTGGAGGAGTCGGTGAGACAAGGGCCCCGCCCGCAGTCGAACCGGTGGGGGGCAACACAGCGCCGCCTAAGGACCACAACGTCCCCGGTTTTCCCGGGCCACCTCGCGCTGTCCCCCAAACGTAGGAACAACCCTTGTGGTTGCCCGGTTGTTCGCGGCGGACGGGAGACGGAGGCAGGGGATCAGGGCAAGGATTCATGGCGCCAAGAGCGAGCCTGTCGGGGTATACTTTTGGAAGTATTGTTGCGCCGGCGCTGATCGGTCCTGGCCGTCCCTGGCGTGGCCGTACTTTTCTCCCTCTTTGGATTGAATCGTTTCCATGGGTTGGGTCAGTGGAATCACCCCATCCGGAAAGGGAGAAAATTGATGCCGACCTCGTCCAAACCTGAAACCAGCGCAATCCATCGGGTCTTGATCGACAGCGGCGCGGACCCCAAGCTGATTCATCCCGCCATCGAGGAGATACGCCATTTGAGCGGCCAGAACGTCATCACTGCCATCGGAGCTCAGATCACTGAACTTCGGTCCGACATGCAGACTCAGATCAACGGGCTGCAGGCTCAATTCACCGCTCTCCGAGCGGAGATGAATAACCTCACCAAGATCATCTGGACGCTCGTCAGTCTGCTGTTCATTCCCATGTTCGGCTTGCTTTACAAGATCCTCACGCCGTGACCCAAACCGATTTTGGCCAGGATAAAATAAGGCGACGTTGTTGATATATTATTCAATAATGTCCCTCAATTTCGTCCGCCTATAGGGTGGCAGCCCGCAGCATCGTAGGAAACTCAGCGGCGGCTAAAAGGGCCGCATGCGGGCGGGACGCCCGCGCTCCCGGGGGCCGTTCCAGCGGCGCAGTGGGTGGAAACCGGGCCGTCAGGCTTGAGAACGAAGGAGAAATTCCATGGCACGCATCCGTCTCGTCGACCAAGGGGTCGTCTACCGCAATACCAATCCGGGCTACGAGTTCCATTTCGCCTGCCACAGCTATCTGGTTCAGTTGGCGGCTCAGGAGCTGCTCTGCACCTTTCAACGGGGGCAGGCCCTCTACAGCGTGGACTCGGTGATGGTGCAGGCGCGTTCCAGTGACGGAGGGCGGAGCTGGCAGACCGAGGGATTGATCCATGACGCCTCCGGGGACGACCGGGCCTATTCCTACCACGCCCCCATGGGCACTTGTCTGCCCGACGGCTCCCTGCTGATGACGGCCCAGCGCTGGGACCGGTCCGATCCGACCCATCCGTTGTTCAACGAGCAGACCGGTGGCATCTTCCCGGCCGACACTCTCTTCTACCGGTCCCGAAACAAGGGGGGCAACTGGTCGGGGCCGGAGGTTCTGCAGGTTCCCGAAGGCATGGTGATCACCCCCAGTTGCTCCATGGTGGTCTTGTCGAACGGCGACTGGTTCCAGGCCTTCGACCAGTGGCACGCTTACCACGACCCCGGTCCCTACGAGCCCCGGACGGTGGGGCTGTTTTCTTCGGATGAAGGCCGAAGCTGGGGAGATCCGGTGATCTTCGGCGTCGGATCGGGGACCGGCAAGGGCCACTGGCACGGCAGAGTCATCCGGCAGCGCGACGACAGCCTGTTTGCTTTGTTCTGGACGGCCGATCTCGAGTCGGGGGAGCACCTGACGCTGCACGCTTCCACCGGCACCCCGGACGGGCGGGAGTGGTCGGAGCCGGTCCCGACCAACATTCCCGGACAGACCAACTGGGCCGTGGACCTGGGCGAGGGCCGTATGGCGGTGGTCTATACCGTGCGGGAGACCGACCCTCCAGGGTTTTTCGCGGCCTGCTCCCGGGACGGGGGCCTCACCTGGGACCTCGACAACCAGATCCAGGTCTGGGACGCCACCGGCCGCGACAAGATCGGAACCGATGCGCCCGAGTCCTACCCGCGGTCCCATGACAGCATCGCCTTCGGGGCTCCCATGGCGACCGTGTTGGACGACGGCGACATCCTGGCCACCTTCTGGTGCACCGAGGTGTCGGTCACCCAGATCCGATTTGTCTGTCTGAGAGTGGAGTAGGCGGTCAGGGCGGTCTTACCGGGACTGCAACTCGACCCGCTGAGCCGTGGAGGACTCCTTGTAGCGGGCTCTGGCTGCCTCGTTGATGGTGGAGGAAGCGGCGTCGTAGACGATGGCCAGAGCCCTGCGGGAAATCCGGCTGGGGTTGGCGTCGGCACGGTGAATCATGTCGCAGTGGTGAGCCAGCAGATCGCCCGGGGAAGCCAGGGCCTTGACTTCGGCCGCTTCATCCTCGGGGCCCCAGTCGCTCAGACCCTGGGAAAACCCCAGGATGTTCGACACGTTGTGAGGACGGATGCCCTTCCGGTGTGAGCCCCGCACGTAGCGGATGCACCCGTTCTCCTCGCTCACCGGATCCAGCGGGAACCACAGAGTGACGGCGTGGCTGGGGAGCAGGCAGAAATAATACCCGTCCTGGTGGGGTGGCGTGGGCTTTCCGATACCGGCCGGCTTGTTGAACAGCTCCACTCCGCGGAGAACGACCGGCGTGCCGAGCAGGGCCTCAGCCAGCCTGGCGAACTTGGGCAGAACGGTTATGGACTGGAAGAAGGGGTCGTGTGTCTCCATTTGCTGCATCTGCTTGAGGGTTTCCGCGCGCCCCTGGATCTCGTAAAAGACGTCGGTGGGGGGCAGGCCGGGCGCGATCTCGCCAATGTAGCGCTGCAGATTCTTCTCCAGATTTTGCACTTCCGCGGGCGCCAGATAGCCCTTGAGCCTGACGAAACCGTTCCTGGAAAATTCCTTGTGATACTGTGAATAGGGATTCATGACCGGCTGTTTCCTCCGTGCGATGAAGTAGGATGCGGGCTTGCGCGAGCCCAAGCTACGCTGCCTTCCTGGAAGTCCATTAAAAGTCACTAAACTTCAATTGACAGTCGAAGCAAAACCATACACCATGGCTGTCCCGTTGGCAAACTGCTGCCTCGGCCCGATTTGCGGCCTTCCGGTTGCGCCCGTCTGCCCGGAGCGGAAGCTCTCCTCCCACCCCCCTTTCGAGAGGATCCATTCATGATCGAGGTCATAGAAGACATCACCATCTACGACAATCCCAGGCCTCAAGTCCACAGTCGCCACGGGATTTTCCCCGGCCTGGTGGAGTTGGCCAGCGGGGAGCTACTGAATCTGTTCGTGCTTGGAGAAGCCTTCGAGTCGCCCAATTCCACCACCCATGTCTCGCGCTCCCGGGACGGCGGGCGAAGCTGGACCCTGCAGGGGCCGCTCTACGACAAGTCGGTGGACCCGGTGGTGACCAGCGATTGCCTGAAGGCCACCCGGCTGCGGGACGGTCGTCTGATCGCGGTCGGCTATTGCTTCTACCGCCACGACCTGGAGCAGGGCATCAGCGTCGAAGAGACGGGAGGAATCCTGCCGGGAGATGACATCGTCTCCTTCTCCCAAGACGACGGGAGGACCTGGACCGTCCCTCGTGTCATCCCCCGGAGTCACCCGGAGCTGCTGGAGATCTCGGGTCCCTGCATTCAGACCGCCGATGGCGACCTGCTGGCCGTGGCCGGAATATTCAAGATGCCCGACGGCTCCAACCCCTCCGGCCAGTACGGCGTGTTGTTCAGAAGCAGTGATGGCGGGGAAACCTGGGACGATAAGGGCCGCTTCTTCGACCTCCCCGGCAGGGAAGTGACGGCCTGGGAGTCTCGGATCTGCGAGATGCAGCCCGGACGGGTGGTGGCCATTACCTGGGCCTACGACTTTCCGGCCTCCAAACACCTGCCCAACTACGTGGCCATTTCCCGGGACAACGGCCACACCTGGCTGGATCCCATCAACACCGGCCATCAGGCCCAGGCTTCCAATCTGATGTGGCTGGGTGACGACCTGCTGTTGACCATCCACTGCCACAGGGAGGGGGATCTGGGCGTCTGCGTCCGGATCGTCGACCTGGCGGGAGACCGTTGGAAGACCTTGGAGGAGAAGTTCATCTGGAATGCAGGCCAGTCTCTGGCGACCGATTCCGGCCAGGTGATCCACGACATGTTCCAGTCCCTGCGGTTCGGCCAGGCCTCGCTGCTGCCCCTGCAGGACGGCACGATTTTGGCCGCCTACTGGACCATCGAGGACGGCCAGGGCCGGGTCAAGGCCCACCGCCTGAAAGTCAGCGCTTGATAAGCGGTCAGTGATCAGTAGTTGGGAGGCACTGCGGTCGGGTCGGCCGGCGTCGCCCCCCACCGCATCAGCCTTCGCCATTCGGCTCGGCTTCTGCGACTCCCCCTCCAGGGGGGAGTGATTGAGGCCAGCACAAGGCTTCCAGTAGAAC
>JAPPDF010000088.1 GCA_028875575.1 Acidobacteriota bacterium | reverse complement strand
GCCGGCTGCATTGACGATGACAGCCGAAACGCCGGCCTGCTCGAAGGTTTGAATGTTCCTTTTCGCCATCTCTTGAGCGGTGGCGGTGATGCCGGCGTGGGCGTGGAGCGCGGCGCAGCAGATCTGGGAGGACGGGACGACGATCTCGCAACCGTTTCGTTGCAGGACTCGAATGGTAGCGCGGTGGATGCCGGCAAAGATTTCGTTCATTACGCATCCGGTGAGCAATCCCACTCGGAACCGGGTGGGCCCGGTGCTTCTGAAGATCGCTCCAAGTTCGACCGGGTCGGTGCGTTTTCTAAGGTCGGGAAGCAATCGTTCCAGGCCAGCCAACCGCGCCGGAATCAGCTTCAGGGCAGCCAGCCTCCGAACCAATGCCTGCAATCCCAGGCGCTGGTAAAGACGCAGCAGATTAAAATGGAACCGCAGGATGCGGGGTGAGGGGAAAACCCAGCCAAAGACGTAGCGTCGGAGGATTTCCACCAGGAGGGGACGTTTCAGTTGTTGCTCGACGATCTCACGGGCCTGTTCCACCAATTCGCCGTAGGGTACGCCTGAAGGGCAAGCCGACTCGCAGGCACGGCAGTCCAGGCAGGCGGAGATGTGCTGGGCGAAACTTCCGGCGACCGGCAACCTTCCGCTTTGCTGGGCTTGCATGAGATAGATGCGACCTCTGGGCGAGTCCGCCTCCTTGCCCAACTCGATGTAGGTCGGACAGGCTTGCAGGCAAAGCCCGCAGTGGACGCATTGAGGAGTCAAGTCCGCTGGGACGGCACTGCCTGCCTGATTTGGTTGAGCCGGTGATTCCACTGGTTCCTCGGGTGTGGGACAGTCTCGCGACCAGGGCCGCTATCCGAACGGCAAACGGCGACTACTGCCCCCGGGCCGCCGGGCCGGGTTCAAACCACGAACCTTCCCGGGTTCAGGATTTCCTGGGGGTCGAGACGGTTCTTGATCTGCTTCATCAGTTTCAGGTCCTTGTATCGATAGCCCCAGGCATCGACCCGGTTCTTCAGGTCGGCCGGGCCCCTTTCAATCACCACGCTGCCTCGCACCGAATGCAACAAGCCCCGCCATCTATCGATCAGCCCTGCCAGCCGCACCGCCTGAGGGGTTGAAGGATCGAGATGACAGTAAATTCGGATTACCCCGCTTCCTGCATGGGCTCTCAGGAAGAATGGGACCTCGGACTCGGACAAGTGCCTTTCAATCTCTTCGATCCAATGAACCAGTTGATTGGGAAGGATGTTGACCTTGAGCTTGACGCTTTCCAGCGGCGGTTCCGCCAGGCAGAAGTGGTCCTCCCGCAAGCAGTCCCAGAGCCGGGCTTGTTCCTGGGGGTCACTGACCAGTATGTCCCCGTCCGGGCAGGAATCCCAGATCTCTTTCAATTCCTTGACCTGCCAGTCGACCGCTGATTCCAGATCGCCGAACTTGACCGACAGGGCGTAGCCCGCGATCTTTCCGTTCCAATTCAGCTTCCGGTCAAGCCGGCGCGAGGCGCCGCCGTCGAGGAATTCAACGGCAATGGGAATCAACGGGGAACGCAGCAGCTTGCTCAAGGCACTTCGCAGCGGGGGGAGATTCTTGAAGAGACCTACTACCGTCTTCTCCATGGCCGGAAGCGGCTTGAGCTTGAAGTAGAAATCGGAAAAGACGCCCAGGGTGCCGAACGAGCCCGCATAGAGCTTGCACATGTCATATCCGGTGACGTTTTTGACCACTCTTGAGCCAAAACGTGTCTGGGCTCCGTCCGCCTGGATGACACCGATTCCGAGCAGGTAGTCGCGCAGGGTCCCATGGCCGAATCGACACGGTCCGCTGGCGTTGGTGGCGACCATCCCCCCCAGGGTCGTCCGCCGGTAGGCGGTCGGATCGACCGGCAGGCACAAGCGATCGGCCGCCAGCAGTTCTTGCAGCCGTTCCAGGCGGCACCCGCTTTCCACCCTCACCACCAGGTCCTGGGGCTCGTATTCCCGGATTCGGTCCAGGCGGGTTGTTGCCAGAGCAAGATCGAAGCGCTCGGGAGGGTTCCCGAGGTCCTGGCGGCTCCCCGAACCAAACGGCACTACGGCCCAGTGCTCGCGCTGAGCCGTTCGCAGCAGTTCGCTGATCTCCTCGGGTGTTCGTGGAGCGGCGGCCCGATCGGGCCGCTTCCCCTGCACGGTGAATGCCTCCAGTTGGGAAGCAGGCAGGGCGACTGAGTCCCGGTAATCGGGCTCCGTCGCCGGGGGATCCTTCGTCACTGAACGACCTCGAAATCCTGAACTCGGTCCAACCAGGTATGACAATTCTGTGTGCGGCCAGCCATCAGGGGCAGCCCGGTCAGAACCGCACGAACTCCGGGTCTTCTTCGAACCGGCTGAGACGATCGCGGCTGTCTTCCGATAGCGACGACATCTCCCCGCATCCGCGTCGCATGGGAAAGATCTTTTGCGGATTGGCAAGATTGTCAGGATTGAAGACTTGCTTGAGCCGTCCCATCACCTGTAGATCGGCCTCGCTGAAGAACAACCTCATGAATTCTCTCTTTTCCAGACCGATTCCGTGCTCTCCGCTCAACGTTCCTCCAACATCGATGCAACAGCGCAGGATGGCGCCGGCCAGCGCCATGACCTTTTCCCTGGCATCCTCCCGGGCGATGTCGTAGAGGATGATGGGATGCAGGTTTCCATCTCCGGCATGAAATACATTGGCCATCCGCAGACCATATTCCCGGCCCAGGCTCTCGATGCGGCCAAGGACCTCCGGAAGCTTGCTCCGCGGAATCACACCGTCCATGGTGTAGTAGTTCGGACTGATGCGCCCATAGGCGCCGAAGGCGTTCTTTCGTGCCGCCCACAGTTTCTTGCGCTCGTCGGCCGAAGCTGCGACCCGTACCTCCCGGACCTGGCGGGACCGAATGACGTCCAGGATTTCCTCCAGTTGCTGGTCGATACCGGCCTCCAGTCCGTCCACTTCGATGAGCAGCACCGCCGCGGCGTCCTGGGGAATGCCGCTCGCGTAGACGCCGGCTTCGATTGCCTGAATGGTGTTCCTGTCGATCATTTCCAAGGCGGCGGGTACGATGCCCCGCGCGATGATGCCGGAAACCGTCTGGGTTGCTTCCGAAACCGAGTCGTAGACAGCCAGGAGCGTCTTCACCGCCGGCGCCGCGTGCAACAGTCGAACAGTCGCTTCGGTCGCGATTCCCAGGGTTCCCTCGGAACCGACGAAGGTTCCCACCAGGTCGAATCCGACCGGGTCGCCTGCGGCGGTTCCCAGGCGGTAGACTTCGCCGTCCGGCAACACCGCTTCCAGCGCCAGCACATGATTGGTGGTGACGCCGTACTTGAGCGTATGCGGTCCGCCGGCGTTTTCGGCTACGTTGCCTCCGATGGTAGATGCCACCTGACTCGAAGGATCCGGTGCATAGTAGAACTCGTCGGCTTCTACCGCCCGGGTGACGTGCTGGTTGACGACTCCCGGCTGAACCCGGGCCAGTCGATTCTCCAGGTCGATCTGCAGGATCTCATTCATCCTGGAAAGCTCCAGCACGATGCCGCCCTCCGCGGCGATGGTTCCTCCGCTCAAGCTGGTGCCGGCGCCCCTGGCCAGAAAGGGAGTCCCGTGTCGGCGGGCGAGCCTGACAATTTCAAGCACTTCACGGGTGGAGCTCGGGAAGACCACGAAATCGGGCATGCGGGAATGGAGGGTCAACCCGTCGCATTCATAGACCAGCAGTTCTTCCGGGGTGTGGAGGACCCTGTCGCTGTCCAGCAAGTCCACCAATTCCTTCCGAATCTCGGTCCGGGGGAAGCCTGGTTCGGAGGTTTCAACGGCCATGATGTCGCATTATAGCCCAGCTTGGTGGCTGACACCCCGCCGGTATCGGTTACAGTTCAAGCCGATTCAGGGCGGCAAGGAGGAGAGACAGAGCGATAACCGCCAGGCTGGCCCAGTAGAGCACCCGCCACAACAGGTCCTGGAAAGATGTTTCTCGCCGCCGATTGGGGTTGGGCAGCGAGAAGGCCAGGGCGGCGCCTGCCAATGCTCCCCCAAAGTGGGCGGCGTTGTTGGCTCCGATGACGATGCCGAAGACGAAGGCATAGATGATCCAATGGACCAGTTGTTGTTGCAATATACTACCCCAGGATCCCCAGCGCCGGGAGAGGACCACTGCCATGGCGATCATGCCGAATACGGCTCCCGAGGCTCCGGCGGTCACCAGCAAGGGATGGTAATACCAGTTGCTGAGGGCAAAGCCGATGACCCCGGTGACCAGGTAGAACGCCAGGAACCGTTCCTTGCCCAGTAGCTCTTCCAGCAGCGGGCCGATGAACATCAGGGCATAGGAGTTGAACAGGAGGTGGATAATGCCGATGTGGATGAACATGGCCGAAACCAGCCGCCACAATTCGCCCTGGGCTACCAGGATGGCCACGTCGGCTCCCCAAGCCACCAGGGCCTGCTGGCTTCCTCCGGTCAGAAGCCGGCCGAAATCGGTGACCGTGCCCTGTTGCTCGGTGGCGAACATGGCCAGGAAGATGAGGAAATTGGCAGTCAGAAGCCCGTAAGAGACCGGTGTGTACTGGGGCAGGATGTTGGCCAGCAACTTGCCCAGTCCGCTGGGTCGCCGGCGGAGCCTGGCCCCGCAGAGGGAGCACACGGACTCCTTTGCGCCGACCAGAGCCCGGCAGGAAGGACACATCCTGGTGGTGACCTGGGTGCCGCGCCAGAGATTTTTCCAGTAATCGAGCTGCTTTTCCAGTTGCTGGGCGAAGATGCGCAGCTTCCAGCGCAGGCGTGGGGGAAGCATGGGCAAGATCCCTCGGGCGATGGCGGATTTCCAGTGGCCATCTTATGGGAGCCGGCAGCGGGAGACAAGTCCAGCCCCTGCTTGCCGGCTAATTATGTCCCACCCCCGGCCTGCCGCGCGGATCATTCCACAGTGAAACAAAGGATCCTTTTCTCCATCGCGAGCAGGTGCCATGTCCCGCTAAACTGGTTTTCTACAGACTGAACATCGATGCACAGAATGCACAGGATTAACAGGACGAGAGCTTCCTGCACGAGAAGCCAGCTCGGGCGTTGATCCGGTGCGGATTCCCGGCACTGGAAGTTAGCCGTTTCCTGAAAAAGATCCTGTGCATCGATGCTAATAATCACTGTAAATCACGAAGCGGTGGGAAGCTCCTCTATTGGGTTCGCCGCTGTCCTTGTTGCCCCTTCGCCGACAAATCTTTTTTGTCCCTTGTGTCCTTAGTTGCCTCCCTGCCGACCTTTGGCGCATCCCTATTGAGTCTTCCTCAACGCCTTGGTGGCCCTTCGTCGTCCTTCGTGTCACTTCGTGGATCACTCTTTTTTCGTTTGTTTCAGGTTCGTTCCTTTCGGTCCCGTCGGGGGTCGATTTCCCCGGCAGGCGAGTGACGATCACAGGGTCCGTCCAACGGCCCGATGACAAATACGGGCCGCACTTCATGTGAAAAGCTGCTATCATCCTGAGGCATTTTTGGCCTCGCAGCTTTGAGATCGGAGGGTTGCCCGGCAGTCCACCCCGGGCGGCCCCGTTGCAGGAGGCGCAGCGTGGTAAATACGATCCAGGGAAATCTGAATGCCGAGGGGCTCAGCTTTGCCATCGTGCTGAGCCGTTTCAACGATTTTGTAACCCACCGGTTGCTGGAAGGCGCTCTGGATGCGCTGACCCGAACCGGTGCGGCTGAAGGCGATATCGACGTGATCAAGGTACCCGGATCTTTCGAAATTCCTCTGGCGGCCAAGAAGGCGGCAGCCAGCGGGAAGTATCACGGGGTGATCTGCCTGGGGACACTGATTCAGGGAGAAACTCCCCACTTCACCTATATCTGCAACGAGGTGACCAAGGGAATTGGGACGGTTTCCCTGGATTCGGAGGTGCCGGTGGCCTTCGGTGTGGTCACGGCAGATAGCGTGGAGCAAGCCATCGACCGGGCGGGGCTCAAGTCCGGCAACAAGGGATTCGAAGCGGCCATGTCGGCCGTCGAAATGGCCAATCTTCTGAAGGAACTGAAGTAGAGTGATTTTCCGGAGCGGCTCTTGAGGACATCGATCCATGGGCGGACGAAGGCAGGGGCGAGAGCATGCGCTGCAGATGCTGTTTCAATGGGATCTGTCCAAGGCGTCTTTCAACGATGTCCGCAGGACCTTCTGGACCCTGAACCGGGATTTCGAGGCTGATACCCGAGCCTTCGCCGACCATCTCGCCGGCGGCACCGTCCGCCATATTGCTCAGATCGACGTTCTGCTGGCCCGCCACGCCGACCATTGGCGTCTTCCCCGCATGGCCACTGTCGACAGGAATGTCCTGCGGCTGGCCACCTTCGAGTTGTTGTACGAGACCCAAACCCCCAGGGTGGTTGCCATCAATGAAGCCCTGGAGATTGCCCGCCGGTTCAGCACCTCGGAGGCTATTCAATTCGTTAACGGCATCCTGGACAGTATCCACAAGGAAGTTGCAACCGAGGGGGGCAGGGAGCCTTGAGCCCATCCAAGACCGAGCAGACTCTTGTCGCTCAACGGTACGCCAAGCTGGAAAAGATCAGGGCTCTGGGCTGCCCCGTCTACCCGAACGCCTATTCCTCCACCCATTCTCTGCGTCAGGTCCTCGAGCAGCACCGGAATTCGTCCAATGAAGAGTTGGAATCCCAGCCCGTCACCGTGCGCGTTTGCGGCCGGGTGGTGGCCATTCGCGGCAAGGGGAAGGTCGGTTTCCTGAACCTGTCCGACGGTGAGCACCGCCTGCAGGCATACGTTCGCCGAGACGCCGTAGACGAACCTCTTTTTGAACTCTACAGGCTCCTGGATGTCGGAGACTTCCTGGGCGTCGAGGGATATCTGTTTCGAACCCGGACCGGCGAGCTCACCGTTCATGCAACCGGCATGGAATTTCTGGCCAAGTCTTTGCTGCCGCTGCCGGAGAAGTGGCATGGGCTCACCGACATCGAAATCCGCTATCGGCAGCGCTACCTGGACCTCATTGCCAACCCGGGCGTGCGAGAGGTCTTTGTCACCCGCAGCCGGATCATCAAGGGCATTCGAGACTATCTGGATGAGAGGGGCTACGTTGAAGTGGAAACTCCCATGATGCAACCGGTAGCCGGTGGAGCCACTGCGCGTCCTTTCCGCACGTTTCACAACGCTTACGGGATGCCGCTGTATCTCAGAGTTGCACCGGAACTCTACCTGAAGCGACTGATCGTGGGGCAACTGGAACGGGTTTACGAGATCAACCGAAACTTTCGCAACGAGGGAATTTCAACTCAGCACAACCCTGAATTCACCATGCTGGAGTTCTATCAGTCTTACAGCGACTATCGCGAGCTGATGGACCTGACCGAGGACCTGTTGAAACGGCTGGCCCATGAGATTCTTGGAAGTCCGGAATTCGAGTTCAACGGAGTTCCGATTTCCCTGCAAACCTGGGCGCGCTACTCCATGAAGGAATCCATCCGCAAATTCTGGCCCGGCGATGCCTTGCCGGTTCCTCGGCCCGAGGAACTGGAATCGCTTACGGACCTGACCCGGCTGTGTCAGAGTTGGAACGGCTATGCACGTTCCCAAGGGCTCGAGCCGTTGAACTGCAAGCCGGGGGATTCGCGGGGCCTGATCTGGGCGGCCCTGTTCGATGCGGTTGTGGAAAAGCATCTGATTCAGCCGACCATCATCCACGACTATCCGCTCGAGCTCTCCCCTCTCAGCAAGACCAAGCCCGAGGATCCCTCTCTGGTGGAACGGTTCGAGCTCTACATCGGAGGGATGGAAATCGCCAACGCCTACAGCGAGCTCAATGATCCCGAGGAACAGAAGCGACGTTTCGAGGCTCAGGCGGTCGAACGTGACAAGGGGGACGAGGAAGCCCACCAGATGGATGAGGACTACGTCAGAGCCCTTCGTTACGGGATGCCTCCCACCGCCGGGGAGGGGATCGGCATCGATCGGCTCACCATGCTCTTTACCAATTCAGATTCCATACGAGACGTCATTCTCTTTCCCCTGTTGCGTCCGGAAAAGAAGCGCCCATGAAGACGTTTGAGTGGTTTGTGGCCTGGCGTTATCTTCGGGCACGCCGCAAGCAGACGGTCATCTCCGTGGTGACCCTGATTTCCATCCTGGGTGTGACGGCAGGGGTGGCCGCCATGATCGTGGCCCTGTCCATCAGTTCCGGATTCCGGGAGAATCTGCAGGACAAGCTGCTCAGGGGCACTGCCCATCTCAACATCAAACCCGTCCTCGGCAGCGAGGGCATCGGGAATCCTGAGGAACTGACCTCCAGGATTCGAGAGGTTCCGGGCATCCGCAGCGCTTCGGCGGCCTTGTACGGGCCGGTGCTCCTGAGCACGGGTTCGCGTCAGGACGGTGTCATGCTCAAGGGCATTGCCGTCGACGATCCTCTGGTGCGGGGCCAATTCTTTCAGGTTCTCCAAGGGGACCTGGGGGGACTGGCCGGCAGCGAAGAGGGTCCCATGGACGACCACCTGGCGGTCGGGGTCGACCTGGCCGAACGCCTGGGCCTTCTGGTCGGGGATACGGTCAGCGTGTTCAGCGATGAGACCTCCCTGACCCCGCTGGGCGAGTTTCCCCTCAGGCGGCGGTTCAAGGTGGTTGCCATCTATCAGTCGGGACTGTACGACTTCGATGCCCAATGGGCGTTTACCGCGCTTCCCTCGGCCCAGAGAGCCCTGGGGACCGGCCGGCGGGTGTCGGTAATCGAGTGCCGAGTGGAGGACATCTACCAGGTCGACCGCATCGCTCTGCAGATCAAGCAGGTCCTGGGAACAGGATTTGAGACCATCGACTGGAAGGAGTTGAACCGCCCCGTATTTGAGGCGCTGCACCTGGAAAGGCTGGTGATGGTCGTGACCATCGGACTGATCGTATTCGTGGCGGCGTTGAATATCATCACTACCCTTACCATGATGGTGATGGAAAAGACTCGGGACATCGCCGTGCTGATGTCCATGGGAGCAACCCGGAAAGCCATCCGAGAGATCTTTGTCCTTCAAGGGGTGACCATAGGGGTCGTCGGTTCGTTCTGGGGGCTGATCCTGGGCTACACCCTCTGCTGGATTTGTGACCGTTACCGGTTGATCCGGTTGCAAGCCGATATCTATTCCATGACTCACGTTCCCTTCAACCTGTCTGTGGCTGACGGAGTCGTGGTGGCGGCTTCCGCCATCATGGTCAGCTTTCTGGCTACCCTCTATCCCTCGGGGAGAGCGGCGGAGTTGAACCCGGTGGAGGCGTTGCGCTATGAGTAGCGATTCACCGCGGCCGACTTTCAGGAAAACGGCCGAATCGGTCCATGGCTCCGACGCCCACCCTGGAGCAGGCTCCCGGTCGGCCGACACCAACGTTGAATCCCGGGGCTCCCCACCTGCCGTTGAAGTCCGGGGTCTGGACAAGTTCTATTTCATGCCGGGCCAGCGCCTGGAAGTGCTGAAGGGGCTGGACCTGACGGTCAGTCCGGGTGAATTGGTTGCGGTGGTCGGCCAGTCGGGTTCCGGCAAGAGCACGCTGCTCCATATCCTGGGTGCCTTGGACCGTCCCACATGCGGGTCGGTCCGATTCGGGGGCGATGACCTTCAGGGCCTGGACGCCGAAGGCCTGGCACGATTCCGGAGATCCTCGGTGGGATTTGTCTTTCAGTTTCACAATCTGCTTCCCGAATTCTCGGCGCTGGAGAACGTCAGCATGCCGCAAAGGATTTCCGGCGCCTACCGGGGCGAACGGACAGGGAGGGAAATGCTTGCCCTGGTGGGTCTGGAAGCCCGGATGCATCATCGTCCGGGGGAGTTGTCGGGAGGCGAGCAGCAGCGGGTTGCCATCGCCCGAGCCCTGGTGAATCAGCCTCGATTGGTGCTGGCCGACGAGCTGACCGGAAACCTTGATAGCCGAACAGGGACAAGGGTTTTCGAGCTTTTTCGCGAGATCCAACGCGACAAAAAACATACTTCCATCGTTGTCACGCACAATGCTAGAATAGCCACCAAGTGCGACCGAATTCTGAAGCTGGAGAACGGCAGCCTGGAAGCCGTCAGCGGTACTCATGTTTGAGAGATACACCGAAAAAGCCAGAAGGGTTATCTTCTTCGCTCGGTACGAAGCCAGCCAATTCGGAAGCCCCTCCATCGAGACCGAACACCTTCTCCTGGGTCTGATGCGGGAAGACAAGAGCCTGACCAATCGCTTTCTGCGCTCTCACTCTTCCATCGATTCCATCAAGAAAGACATTGAGGGACGAACCATTATTCGGGAGAAGGTGCCGACTTCGATCGACCTTCCCCTGAGTACGGAATGCAAGCGAATCCTCACCTTCGCGGCCGACGAGGCTGAACGTCTGCGCCACCGCCATATCGGAACCGAACACCTGCTCTTGGGGATTCTTCGCGAAGACAAGTGCCTGGCAGCGGAGATTCTGCATGAACGAGGGCTGAAGTTGAATTCGATCCGAGAGGAACTGAGTCGCACACATTCGGAAAAGCCCGTGGTCAGCCGGTCCAAGGAAACGCCGCTACTGTCGGAATTCAGTCGAGATTTGACCCAGTTGGCCGTTGAGAGCACTCTGGATCCCCTGGTGGGGCGAGAAAACGAGATTGAACGGGTGATCCAGATCCTCTGCCGGCGCACCAAGAACAATCCGGTTCTGATCGGCGAGCCCGGCGTCGGCAAGACGGCCATCGTCGAGGGCCTGGCACAACGAATCGTCGAGAACGAGGTCCCCAGCTATCTGGCCGACAAGCGAATTCTGGCTCTCGATCTTTCCCTGATCGTGGCCGGCACCAAGTACCGGGGTCAGTTCGAGGAACGGTTGAAGACGATCATGAAGGAGCTGATAGAGAATCGGAATGCGATCGTGTTCGTGGATGAGCTGCATACTCTGGTGGGCGCCGGCTCGGCAGAGGGGTCGCTGGACGCCGCCAACATCCTGAAGCCGGCATTGAGCCGCGGCGAGATCCAGTGCATCGGCGCCAGCACGCCGTCAGAGTTCCGCAAGTCCATCGAAAAGGACAGATCGCTGGAACGACGGTTTCAGGCCGTCAAGGTTCCGCCTCCCACGGAAGAGGAAGCGGTGCGTATTCTCAACGGGGTCAAGGAGCGCTACGAAAAGTTTCACATGTTGAGCTATGACTCGGCGGCTATCGAAACCGCCGTCTATCAGGCCAATCGCTACATCCCGGATCGTTTCCTTCCGGACAAGGCCATCGATTTGATCGATGAGGCCGGAGCCAGGGTCAAGCTGCGCCAGGATAGCCTTCCCAAGGAGATGACGGAAATACAGAAGAAGATCAAGGTGATCGTGGCTCGAATGGAATCGGCCATCTCCAACCACGAGTTCGAAAAGGCGGAGATCTATCGCAACGAGGAACGCATTGCCCTGGAACACCTGCGGTCGATTCAGGAAAAATTCAATCTGGACGACTCCGGCGGCGGCACGGTGACCAGGGAAGACATCGAGAGCGTTGTCGCCAAGTGGACGGGCATTCCCGTGACGGCCATCAAGGAGGAGGAGATGGCCAAGCTGATGCGCATCGAGGAGGAGCTTCACAAGCGCATCATCAGCCAGGACAAGGCCATTGGAGCCCTGGCCAGGGCCATACGCAGGTCTCGGGCCGGGCTCAAGAGTCCCAACCGTCCGGTGGGTTCCTTTCTGTTCCTCGGGCCTACCGGCGTGGGCAAGACCGAGGTGGCCCGCTCCCTGGCGCACTTCCTGTTCGGCACCGAGAAAGCTCTGATCCGGTTTGACATGTCGGAGTACATGGAGAAGCACTCGGTCTCCAAGTTCATCGGTTCACCGCCGGGCTACGTGGGGTATGAAGAGGGAGGGCAGCTGACCGAGCGGGTCAAGAGGGCGCCCTACTCCATCATCCTGCTCGACGAGATCGAAAAATCCCACCAGGATCTGTTCAATATCCTGCTCCAGGTTTTCGAGGACGGACAGCTTACCGACGGGTTAGGCAATACGGTCGACTTCAAGAACACCATCATCATCATGACTTCCAACCTGGGGGCGCGGTTCCTGGAGAAGAAACATCAGCTCGGGTTTCACGGCACCAACCGGGAGGTTAACGAGGCCAGGATGGAGGAGATGGTTCTATCCGAAGTCAAGAAGGCCTTTAATCCGGAATTCATCAACCGCCTGGATGAGGTCATCGTCTTCAATTCGCTGACTGATGATGACCTGGAGAAGATCGTCGAGTTGTTGGTGAATCAGATCAATGCCAGCATGGTAGCCAAGAACGTCAAGATCTCCCTAACCCCCGACGCCACGCGTTGGATCCTTGAAAAAACCTGCCATGACCGATCTTACGGGGCCAGGCCTCTCCGTCGGGCCCTGCAACGGTACGTAGAGGACCCGTTGTCCGAAGCCCTCATTCAGGGAGATGTCGAGCCGGGCTCTGAAATCGAGATCTACGAGGTGGATAAGGGCCTTTACTATCGGGATCTGAAAAAAACAATCATTGAGACCTCTCTGCTATACAAATAATTCCCCCCAATCTGCATCCTACATTCGTTCTTAAGGGCTTCCGGCAATGATGTATTTTCTCGTTCAGCCGCGTGGTGGAGGCAGCAATGGGTAAGAAATTCCTCTTTGCGTGCGGGGCGCTCCTGTGGGCGCTGAGCGGATGGCAGGGGCAGGCTTGGGCTCAAGAGAGAGCCATCATTGAAAACATAGAAGTACGAGGAACCAGAAGGGTTCCCCAGGAAACGGTCAAGTTCCACGTTCTCTCCAAGCCCAACGACTTTCTGGATCCGGCGTTGCTGCGGCGCGACTTTCGAACCGTTTGGGAGACAGGGTACTTTGACGACGTTCGGATCGAGTTGGAGGACGGCGATCGGGGCAAGATCGTGATCATTTGGGTGCAGGAACGGCCGATGATCCGCAGTATCGAATATGAAGGTCTGAAATCGGCCACTCAGACCGAAGTGCTGGAGAAATACCAGGAAGAGAAGGTGGGTATCGGGATTGAAACTCCCTTCGATCCCACCAAGATTCAGCGTGCCATCGTGGTGTTGACGGATCTATTGGCCGAAAAGGGCCGCCAGTACGCCGAGATCAGCTACAAGGCGGAGGATGTCCCGCCCAACTCCAAGCTTCTCACCTTTGTGATCGAGGAAGGCCCGAAGGTCAAGGTCGAGAAGATCAACTTTCACGGCAACACCGTTTACTCGGACAAGGAACTGCGCAAGTCGATGAAGTTCTTGAAGGAGACCGGGTTCATGTCTTTCTGGACCGGCAAATCCAAGTATGAGAGGCGAAGGTTGGAGGGTTCGCTGGAACTGGGAGTCCGCGCCAAGTACCACGAGAAGGGCCACATCAAGCTCCTGATCAACGAGCCCAGGGTCGAGGTGCGGGACGTTAAGCGGTGGTCATGGTTTCCGATTCCCTTCAGGCGCAAGACGCAGAAGCGCGTCTTCATCGATGTCGACCTGGAAGAGAACGATCAATACATGGTGGGCGACCTGCAGTTCACCGGCAATACCCTTTTCGAGGACAAACTCCTTTTGAGGGTGCTTGGCATGAAGGAAGGCGAGGTCTTCAACGGAGAGCTGATTCGGGAGGGGTTTGAAAACCTCAAGAAGATTTATGGCTCCAGGGGCTATATCAATTGGACTCCGATCCCGAGGCAGGAAGTGGACGAGGCCGAAAAGGTGGTCAACGTCGTCTTCGACTTTGAAGAAGGCAAGCAGTTCTTCCTGAGGCGCATGGATTTCGTGGGCAACACCACCACCAGGGACAAGGTGATCCGGCGGGAAGTCCTGGTGCGAGAAGGCGAGATATTCAACACGCAGCTTTGGGACGTGAGCGTCCTGAGGTTGAACCAGCTGGGGTACTTCGATGAGCTCAAGTCCGAAGAGGACGCGGAAATCAAGCCCGACCCCACCGCTGGAGACGAAAAGACCGGTCAGGTCGACGTCGTCCTCAAGGTGAAGGAAAAGGGAAAGAATTCGATCTCCTTTTCTGGAGGCACCAGCGGCTTTGGCGGCAGTTTCATTGGCGCCGGCTACTCCACCAACAACTTCATGGGTCACGGCGAGTCCATCAGCATCCAGGCCCAGGGGGGGACTCGGGCCTCCCAGTATGTCTTGAGCTTCACCGAGCCCTATTTCCGCGATCGGCCCTTGACGACCGGGTTCACGGTGTTCCATCGACGTTACAGCTTTCACGAAGCCGACACACTGGGCTTTTTCAGCGGTTTGGTGCCTCTGGGGTCAGAGCTGTTCTCCCAGAACAGCACCGGGTTCACCACGTTCGCCAGTTACCCGGTCCGGCCCTTCACACACTTCGGACTCAGCTACGGATTGGACAAGTCCTCGACCGGGTTCACCTCCGACGAAAACGAGTCCTTCTTCAGCGCGCTCTGGCCCGCCGATCGATTTTCCGGCCGGACGGCTTTCGAAGGTCTGGTGCGCAGCACCATCACCCCGTCTCTCACCTACAACACCGTCAACAACCCCTTTCAACCCACCAGGGGCAAGAGTTTCTCGCTGTACCTGCAGCTCACGGGTGGACCACTGCTGCGGGGGGGAGCCAACATTTTCCGGCCCACGGTGGAAGCCAAGTGGTTCAAGCCGGTCAACAAAGGCAGAAACACCATTGGAATGCGCGGCTTGTTTTCCTTCGTCAGCGGTTTCGACGGCTTGCAGCCTCCCGTCTTCGACCGGCAGTTCATCGGAGGCGAGGACAGCATCCGGGGGTTCGACATTCGCCTCATCACCCCATTGGCTCTGACGACTTTCGAGAGGACGGAAACAGTGCCTGTGCTCAATCCCGACGGCACCCCCCAGATCGATCCCCTTACAGGACAGAATGTGGTGAGGCAGGAACCCCGTTATTTCAGCAGTTTTCAGTTCGTGGGCGGGGATACCCAGGTGGTCTACAACCTGGAGTATCGTATACCGATCATGGGTCCGGTCACGCTGGCGCCCTTTTTCGATATTGGAAGAGCCTGGGTGATGAGGCGGGCGGCCCTGACCGTTGCCGATAATTCCACCGCGGGCCTGGTGGTGCTGGAGGATGGAGCTTTCCGGCCCGTCAGAGCCGGGGAGGAGGTGCAGGTCATCCCGGGGACCGACAAGTGGAGGGCCAGCACAGGGGTCGAGCTTCAGATCATCATGCCGGTGGTCAACGCACCCTTCCGATTGATTTTTGGATACAACCCCTTGCGGTTCAACGAGTTTGTGCCGAATCCGACCGGAGCCGCCCCGATCCCCATTATTTTCGAAAAGCGTAGCGACATTAGATTCTCGGTGGGCCGGACCTTCTGAGTCCGGCGACACGACTGTCATCCAAGGATACTCCTTCATGAAGCGTTTCTTCGGTTTCCTGCTGTTGCTGGTGGTGTGCCTTATCCCGGAAGGGCGTGCACAGGAAGTGCTCTTTTCTCCGGGGACCCGTCCAGTCTATTCGTTGGTAAGGCCTTCCACCAACGAGGCTCTGGTGGTGGGTCAATTCTCCAGGGAATTGTACGTGGTCAACCTGAACAAGGCGGCCCCTACCTACAAGAGAATACCACTGGATGTGGATGGGGACGGCAATCCCTTTCTGGATGGGGACGGCAATCCCATGAGGGTGGATTCGCCGCTGGTGGTGGCGGTGAACGAAGTCACCGGTAAAGCCGTGGTTGCCAATTTCAATAGCAACAACGTCTCCATCGTCAATCTCAATCATGGGTGCCTGGCCAGCGACGACGGCGACGATGATGCAATTGTCAATGAGTGCCGGGCCACTGAAGCCGTGGTTCCGGTCGGAGGGCCGACGTCCGGGCCTCGGAGTGTCGCCATTGACACCGAAAACAACATCGCCATCATCGCCCTGTTGAACGGGAACAGCTTGGAGTTGCTGGATCTGGACACCAATACCCCGGTGTTGCCGGCGCCGGTCCCGGTCGGGTCCAACCCCATCAGTGTCGCTTACGACCAGAAGAACGACCTGGCCCTGGTGGCCAATCACGGCGACGCCAATTTGCAGATGGTCCGCTACAACCTCGAACGGAATATCGCCACCGTGGTGGGCAGTATCTTCCTGGGCAGCGGGCCGCTGGAAGTTGCGATAAGCCCCGAACTCGAATTTGCCGCGGTTGCCCTTGGCCCAGGCCGGGCCGTTGCCGTGCTGGACACCTCCGGCATCCCTGCCACTCTGGCGGGTCTGGCGCCGTTGAACACCGCTCCAGGGTCCGTCGCCATCAACTCCAGGACCGGTCTGATAGCCGCCCTGCTTCCCGAGACAAGGACCTACTCCTTGATCGATCCGACCACCCTGAGCAAGCTCACCACTCCGCCGGTTTTCGTGGGCGCCAATCCCACTCACATTTCCGCCAATCCCAACAACAACACGCTTCTGGTGGCCAACCGTTCCCGCGATGCCGTCGAAATCGTGTCCATGGGATTCGTCAATCACTTCCCGCTGGTCTCGGACACCTCGCAGTTTCGGACCAATCTGGGAATCCGGAACCTGCACGATCAGGAAGCCACGGTTTCCATCAGTTGGGGAAATCAGGAGGGGGAGAGCAGCCGGGAGCGCACGGCCACGGTCGGACCTCGGGGATTCCTGCAAATCAACAACGTCCTCAGGTGGGTGATGCGGGCCCGCGCAACCGCCAACAACTCCGGCTCGTTGCGCGTGACTTCGGATCGGCCATTCAACAGCTTTATTTCCCTGATCGACAACCAGACCCAGGATCCGTCCCTGCAGGTCGGGGTTTCTCAGGGTTCTCCCAGACTGCTGCTCAGCTCATCTACCAACCAGGGGCGTTTTAGGACCAGGTTGGTCATCATGAACCTGGGCAGTCTCAGCGCGGCTGCCCGGATTCGGGCCAGGGACAGGGAGACCGGTGAAGAGACCGGACTGATGGGCGGCATCCAGATTCCGCCCAACGGTTTTCATATAACCGACGATGTTCTGGGCGATCTCGGTCTGGGGAGCAGCTTCGGCCCCCTGGAGATCGATTCCGCCACGGCCCAGCCCATGATTGCCGTGGCGCTGATCACCAGCACCGAACGCACCGGTGGGTTCCTGGTGGCCGTCCCGGTCGACCTCCCTCTGGTCACGGCTGAATAGAAGAAATAGCGAGTCCCTTCAAAAATTTATAAAGGACTGGTAAGCTAGGGTCGCATCACCTTTGTTGAGCAACGCAAAAACATCGATAAGGAGTCTGTGTGTCATGACCAGGAAGCATCGAGGGATCATCGCATTTTTGCCTTTTCTTCTGTTTGGCTTGATCGGTCCTTTGCAGATTCAGGGCCAGGAGATGGTCAAGGTGGGAGTCATCCAGATCGACCGCGCCATCTTCGAGTCGGAGGAGGGGAAGGCTGCGATGGCCGATCTGCAGAAGAAAGTGGATGCCAAGCAGGAGGAGTTTGCCAAGCAGCAGAAGGAAATCCAGGATCTGCAGGGCCAGATACAACGTCAGGGAGCCACCTTGAACCAGGAGGCGCAGGCGGCGCTCGCCAGGAACCTGGAAAAAAAGCAGATTACTTTCCAGCGGGCTACCGAAGACGCTCAGAGGGAGTTCAATCAACTCCGGACCGATATCTACAACAGGATCGGCAGAAAAATAGCCGCCGAGGTTCAAAAATATGCGGCGGAGAACAATTTCTACCTGATTCTGAATTCATCCAGCCAGAACAGCCAGGTTCTGTTCAATGACAACTCGGTAGACATCACCTCGGACATAATCAAGCGGTTTAACCTGTCTCAGACTTCCCCCGCCACTACCCCAGCCGCCCAGTAGAGATAGATCCGTCCGGAAAACAGGCACACCGGAGGGGGACACTCCGTCCCCCTGTCGGAGTGGCGTCGACTCTCCGACCGTATTGGCTTTTGCCTGTCGACTCGCCGCCTCCCCCACGCCTCGCGACTTACAGGGACAATTGGCATCGATGCACAGGATTTTCAGAGTCTTGGGAGGCTTGTGCTATATTCTCTTGCGCCTTCAAACTGGCTGACATCAGACTCGGGGTAAGACCGATGCTCTTGAATTCCAATCAGATACAAAAGATCATTCCGCACCGCTATCCATTCCTGCTGGTGGATGCCATCACCGAGCTGGAACCTGGCAAGAGAATCGTCGGCCTCAAGAACGTGACCGTGAATGAACACTTCTTCAGCGGCCACTTCCCCGGAACTCCCGTCATGCCGGGTGTGCTCATCATCGAGGCCATTGCCCAGGTCGCGGCAGTCCTGGTGCTTCGCGAGATTCCGGATCGGGAAACGAAACTGGTCTACTTCTCCGGAATAGACAAGGCCCGATTCCGCCGGCCCGTGGTTCCCGGGGACCGCTTGGAGTTGGTGGTCGAGGTGCTACGGTTGAAACCGCGGCTGGGAAAGCTTCGCGGTGAGGCCTTTGTGAATGAGGTCCGCGTGGCTGAAGCCGAGATCCTGTCGACGATTGTGGACCGAGGGAATCAATGAGCATTCACCCCACGGCGGTGGTGAGCTCCAAGGCCTCCCTGGGCGAAGAGGTATCCATCGGCCCCTACGCGATCCTGGAAGACGACGTGGTTCTGGGAGACCACTGTCGGGTGGATGCGCACACCGTTATTCAAGGGCCAACCCGCGTCGGGGACCACTGTCATTTCTTTCCCTTTGGCTCCATTGGGTTTCCACCCCAGGATCTTAAGTATCGGGGGGAGCGAACCGAATTGGTGATCGGCGACCACAATACCTTTCGAGAGTATGTCACAGTCAATCGGGGCACGGCCGGGGGAGGGGGACGGACATCGATTGGGAATCGCAACTTCATCATGGCCTACAGCCACATTGCCCATGACTGCTCCTTGGGAGACCATATTCTGCTGGCCAATGCAGCGACGCTTGCGGGGCACGTGACGGTCGCCGACCATGCCACCATCGGGGCGTTTTCGGGGGTTCACCAGTTTTGCAGGGTAGGCATTTACGGATTTGTCGGCGGCTACTCCGTCATTACCAAGGATGTCCTTCCCTTTTCCAAGACAGTGAGCGCCAGGGAGGCCAAGAACTATGGCGTCAACGTCATCGGCCTGGAACGACGCGGATTTTCGGTAGATTCAATCAGGGCGATTCGCGCCGCCTATCGGGTGCTTCTGCAATCCGGACTCAATACCTCCCAGGCTTTGGATCAACTCAAGCAGGAACTCGCCGGCCACCCGGAAGTGCAGTCTCTGATCGATTTCATTCAGACCAGCGAACGAGGGATTATCAAGTGAGCCGGCAGTGCTTGGCGTTCCTTCCCATTCTTCGGAACACTTGCGCCCTTGTCCGCCCTGAGGCCTGCAAAATCTGTCGGTGAATCCAATGCCCCGCGACCAGCAAACCCCGGACAGTCCGTCGGACTCAAGCCCTCTTCCCAAAAGGAAGTCTTGATGCAGAACCGGCGCCGCTACGGCCTTATTGCCGGCAATGGCCAATTCCCTTTCCTGGTGCTTGAGGCTGCGCGCAGTCTGGGTGTGGATGTGGTAGTGGTGGCTATCAAGGAAGAAGCCTTTCCGCGAATTGCCGACCTGGGCTACAAGACCCATTGGATAAGCTTGGGCCAGCTTGGGAAGCTGATTGAACTGTTGAAGCGGGAAGGGGTTGATCAGGCATTGATGGCGGGTCAAGTCAAGCACAAGCAGATCTTCAGCTCGATCGTGCCGGACCGACGGCTCTTGAAACTCTTGGTGAGTCTGGGTACCAGGAACACCGACTCCTTGATTGGAGGGGTTGCGGACGTCCTGGAGCAGGAAGGGATCCGTTTGATCGATTCGACCGCTTTCCTGAAACCGCTGATTCCTGAGCCTGGGGTGTTGACGCGGCGATCGCCCAGCGACTCGGAGATCAAAGACATTCACTATGGTCGGCGAATCGCCAAGGAGATGGCTCGAATGGATATCGGTCAATCCGTGGTGGTAAGGCATCAGGCCTGTGTCGCGGTGGAAGCCATGGAAGGTACCGACGCCACCATTCGTCGGGCTGCCGGCCTTACCGCCAATCAGCCGGTCACGGTGATCAAGGTGAGCAAGCCCCGGCAGGACATGCGCTTTGACGTTCCGGTTGTCGGAGTGCCCACCCTTCGGTTGATGGCCGAGGTCCGTGCGTCGGCACTGGCTATTGACGCGCAGAAAACGCTGCTCCTGGATCGAACGGAACTGATTGGAGTTGCCGATCGTGATCGGATTGCCATCGTTGCCTTCGATCCCCAGGACTAGTCCAGTCTGCGGGGAGCGATGCCATTTCGGCCTGTGGGCTTGATGAAATCGAGTGGATCTGCCAATGGACAAGGTCAAGGCGGCGGTCATCGGGACGGGCTACCTCGGAAGACAGCATGTCCGGGTTCTCTCGCAACTGGCAGACGTTGAACTGGTTGGAGTGGTGGACAAGAACCTGGAGACGGCCCGAGCGGTTGCCGCCGAGTTTTCCACGCGGGCTTACGACAGTCACCGGGCTCTATCGGAAAAAGTCTCCGCCGTGAGTCTGGCCACCCCCACTTGCGAGCATGCGTCGATTGGCATTGACCTCCTGACCAGGGGAGTGGATGTGTTGGTGGAGAAGCCGATCGCGTCCTCGCTGGCAGAGGCCGATGCCATGATCGAAGCGGCAAACCGGCACCGACGCATCCTGCAAGTCGGTCATCTGGAGCGCTTCAATCCCGCGGTGGTGGCAGCCCGCAAGCTATTGACGACTCCCCTTTTTTTCGAAGTGCATCGTCTGGGGGTTTTTGCTGCGCGCAGCCTGGACATCGACGTGGTTTCCGATCTGATGATTCACGACCTGGATCTGGTTCTGGATTTCGTTGGCAGTCCCGTGGAACGGGTGAGTGCCGTCGGTCTGCCCATATTGACGGATAAGGTGGATATCGCCAACGCCAGACTGGAATTCGCCAATGGCTGTGTCGCCAACGTGACCGCCAGCCGGGTGAGTACCGAAAAGGTTCGAAAGCTGCGCTTCTTTCAGAAAAACCAATACGTATCCCTGGACTTCTCGCGGCAGGACGTGGTGGTGCTGAGTGTCGAGAATCGACCGGCGGGCGAGCCGCCCCTCATTCTGCCTCGCAGGATCGAGACGGCAAGGATGGAACCGCTCAAGGCCGAATTGGAATCATTCGTGGAATCCGTTCGCACTGGGAGACCGCCGGCGGTCTCGGCCGAAAGCAGCAGGGAGGCCCTGGCCCTGGCTCATCGGGTGACGTTAGAGATTCAGGAGCACGCCAACAGGCTCTCGCTGTCTCCCCGGCGGCCGTGGTCGGAATCAAGTTCCGAGTCATGAAGAAGGACGAACTGCGTGGGTTGTTCTCGCCGGGTTCCGAGGAGAATTCCGGTCAGAGAACGCGTGAAGCCTTTCTGATGTCGCTGGTGGCTCACCTGCTGGTGGCGCTCTGGGTGGCATTGGGTCCCGACATCCTGCCACAACCCGCCCCCCCCGAAACAGCCGATCGGGACAAAGCCAGGCAGCTGGGGTTTCTGGCTCTCCCCAGGGAGTATGAAGAAGTCCTTAAGGAGCCTCCTGCGGTCAGGCCGATGGTTCCTGAGAAGGAACGGATACTTCGGCCTCCGCCCTCCAAGGCTCTCCGGGTTCCTGAACCCGACCCCGGCCTGAGGCAGGCTGAAAAACCGGCGACCGTCAAACAATCCGAACCTCCGGAACCCAAGCCCGGTTCCTCAGCGCCCCGACCTCCGACACCTGCGTTGCCCGACTCCCGACCATCGCAGAGTACAAAACCCAATGGGCAGGCCGGGGGGCGGAGCCCAAGGGAATCCGGCAGTGTCGAGTCGACCGGCCCCTTGGCAGCCACCCCCAAAGAGAAGGGGCTCAAGTCAAACCTGAAGGATCTCTATGCTGGATTGCGGCTCCCGGGAGGGACGGCGCCGGGTTCCGAGGTAGGGCGGGGTATAAGTGGTCGGCAGAGTAGAGTAGGGTCGGGCCAAGGTCGCACTGGGGCCGACTTCGGCCGGCGCCAACCGGACTTCTCGGTCGAGCGTCCCACCATCCTTTCGGATACCCAAGGGGTCAACTTCGGACCCTGGTTGACGGCGGTCTATTTCAGGGTTCGCAACAACTGGTATTCGGTGATTCCCCAGGTGTACCGCAGCGGTCTCAAAGGGGTCGTGGTGATTGTGTTTGACGTTCGCAGAAACGGCAGTCTGGAAGATTTGGAAATTGTTCGCAGCTCCAGTTTTTCCCCCTACGATCGGGCAGCGATTTCCTCCCTGAAGCTGTCGGAGCCCATGCCCAATTTCCCCGACGCTTTCACGAAGGACCGCCTCACCCTCCAGTTCACCTATTTCTACAACATCCGCCTTTAACTTGCAGATTGGCCTCACCCGACAGTCCTTGACATTGCTTGCCGGCATTCCTCAATATATATTCAGGTAGCAAGATCACCTTCCAATACTGGAAAGCCGTGCTCGACTCCAACCAGACAGACTTCTTGTTGCTGGTTGTCTTCCCAAGACATTTCTCGAGGCCATGAGGATCCTGATTGCCGGGGGCGGACAGGCCGCTTCGCTCGTTGCCACGCGCTTGATTCGCGAGGGAAACGAGGTGGTGGTGGTAGAGCAGAACCCTGATCGCTGCCATCAATTGGAGGAAACGCTGGACGCCAAGGTGATCCAGGGCAATGCTGCCAGCATACGCGTCCTGCACGAGGCGGATATTCGCAACGCCGACATGCTGATTGCGCTGACCAGCGAGGATCAAATCAACGTCTTGGCGTGCCTGATTGCTTCGGTGGAGTCGGACGTGAAGTTCAAGGTGGCGCGGCTCCGCACGCACGAAGTCAACTACTGGAGGAGGATTCTGCAGCGAGCCGGACTACACATCGACCTGATCATCCACCCGGAGACAGAGATCGCCGACCGCATCCTGCGAGTGGTTCGCCTGCCCGGCGTCTCCGACGTGATCGACTTTGCCGAGGGTCGGGTAAAGCTCTTTGGAATGAATATCGACGAGAAGAGCTGGGTTGCTTACAAGACGGTCGAGGACTTGGATCGCGCCGGGCCGCCCAAGAATTCTCTGATCGCCCTGATCTTTCGGGGGCAACAGGTGATTGTCCCTCATGGGGCTGAAGTGTTGAATCCTGGAGACCATGTCTACATCGTCACCACTGCCGACGACCTGGAGCGCGTGTGTCAATTCATGGGGCTTCAGACACAGGAGTCGCTCGATCGGGTCTACATTCTGGGGGGCAAGCAAGTCGGGATTCGGGTAGCCGAGTTGTTGGAGCCCCAGGGTGTGTCGGTAAAGCTGTTTGAGCGGGACATCGCCCGATGCGAGAGGATTGCCCAGATTCTTCGCAAGACGGTTGTCCTCCACGCGGACGGCACGGACGAATCGATCCTGGCGGAGGAGAACATCAAGGGCGCGGGAGCGTTTCTGGCCATGACCAACGACGACGAGGATAACCTCATTGCTTCCCTGCTGGCTCGAAAGCTGGGTGCCAAGAAAGTAGTCGCTCTCATCAATCGGCTGAACTACCTCCCCATGGCACAGCGTCTCGGCATCAATACGACTGTCAGCCCCCGCCTGGCGGCGGTTGACCGAATTCTCCAGTTTGTGCGCAAGGGGAGAGTGCTTTCGGTGACCACGTTTCGCGAGGAGGAGGCCGAGGCGATCGAGCTGATTGCAGCCGAAGGCTCCAAATACGTCGGCCGAAGCTTGAGGGAGGTTCGCTTTCCCCGCGGGGCCATTGTTGGCGCCATCGCTCGGCCCAATGGCGAGGTGGTGGTCCCTAGGGGCGAAGCCACTATCCAGGCGGGAGACCGCGTCATTTTCTGTACCCTGGAGAGTACCGTTCCGCTGCTTGAGTCTGCCTTTCTGGCAGATGCCCGAAGGGAATGGGTGTGATACGGCCCGCTGCCCTCGGTTATATCCTGGGCCAGTTCCTGCTGGCTCTCGGCGCCACCCTGCTGGTTCCACTGGCTTTCAGCCTTTGGAGTCATGGCGGTCCGGCTCCGCTGGCCTATGCCGCCGCGATCACCATCGGAATCGGCAGCGCCCTCTTTTTCAGTCTTCCTCGCCCCTCCACGGACTTGAACCGACGGGAAGGGTTGCTGCTGGTTTTTTCCATATGGCTAGCGGTGAGCGTTTTCGGCGCTCTGCCCTTCTATTTCTCTCCTGCCTATTTCTCCAGTTTCACCGACGCTTTCTTTGAAGCCACCTCCGGGTTTACGGCGAGTGGCGCAACCATTCTCAGCGATATTGAGAGCCTCCCCAGGGACCTGCAATTCTGGAGGTGCTTCTCCCACTGGCTGGGAGGCATGGGCATTGTCCTGCTCGGGATTGCCATTCTGCCCCTGCTCGGCATGGGTGGAATGGCGTTGTACCGAGCCGAGTTCTCCGGGGCAAGATCGGAAAAGCTCAAGCCTCGGATTGCTCATACGGCACAGGCGCTTTGGAAGATCTATGTTTTCTTGACCCTGGCAGAGTACGTGGCGCTCCGCTGGGCGGGGATGGGTTCTTTCGATGCCTTGTGCCATTCCTTCTCCACGGTGGCCACGGGAGGATTTTCGACCCGAACCGCCAGCGTCGGGGCGTTCGACAGTCCCCTGATTGAATGCATTATCGTCGTCTTCATGTTGTTGGGAAGCATCAACTTTACTCTGCACTACCGTCTTTGGGTGGAACATCGTCCCAAGCGATTTATTTCCGATTTCGAGCTAAGGACGTTGCTATTCATAGTGATCGCGTCCAGCCTCGTGATCGCTGCCATCCTGGCTTTGAAGAGTGGTTATGCTCCGGCAATGGCCCTCAGGAGAGCCCTTTTCCAGGTGACAGCCATCACCACTACCACTGGCTTTACCACGGACGATTTTGCCCAATGGCTGCCTCTGCCGCAGCTGATCCTGCTGGCGCTCATGTTTATGGGTGGATGTACCGGATCGACTTCAGGAGGACTGAAGACTTCTCGGATGGTTTTGCTCTACAAGGTGGTGGTTCGCGAATTCGAACGCATGGTCGAGCGCCGTGGCGTGTTTGCGGTCCGTGTGGGCAAAGGGGTTATTCCGGAATCGGCTGTCCGCAGCCTTCTGAATCTGGTCTATCTGTCCTTTCTGGTCAACTTTCTGGGTTGCATCCTGCTGGCGGCTTCCGGCGTGGATGTATTTACCAGCATCGCCGCCGTGGCCGCAGCCATGTTCAACATCGGTCCCGGGTTGGGGAACGTGGGGCCGGTCGAGGGTTATGGGGGGCTGCCGGCGTTCGCCAAGTGGGTTCTGAGTTTCTGCATGCTGGCCGGGCGCCTGGAGTTCTACACGGTGCTCGTCATCTTCACCCCTGCCTTCTGGCAAAAGTAGTCTCCGTCGGACGACCGAGCCGGACTGAGAAAGCGAAATTGATTTTTGATCGGCCGGTTTCTACAATGAGGTTGGGTCTTCGGCGGCACCGTCCTTCCGCTGGTCGAGCCGCTCCCTCCTTTACCCGGTGTTTGAGAGTTCCCATCCCATTGTTCCATGCTGCGACTGGAAAAACAGCTCAACCCTGAGCAATTGCGGGCCGTCGAAACGATCGAAGGCCCCCTGCTGATCCTGGCGGGAGCCGGAAGCGGCAAGACACGCGTCATCACCTACCGAATTGCGCATCTGATTGAAAACAAGAAGGTCCGTGCCGATCAAATTCTGGCGGTGACCTTCACCAACAAGGCCGCGGAGCAAATGAGGGTCCGCGTACGAGGGCTGTTGCGTCGCGGGCGTGGGGCCAACCCCCACATCTCCACCTTTCACTCCTTCTGTGTACGGGTCCTGCGTCCGAACATCGCCTCCTTGGGCTACGGGAGCGACTTTTCGATTTACGATCAGTCAGACCAGTTGACTTTGGTCAAGGATTGCCTCAAGGAATTGCAGTTGACCGACCAGTCTCTTTCTCCTCGATGGGCCCTTTCCCGAATCTCCGAGTCCAAGAACCGCGGCCGGAGTCCCGAGGAACTGTACTCCCAGGCCTACGACCCCAAGGGCGAGCGGTTGTCGCTGGTCTTCGATCTCTACCAGAACAAGTTGCGGAAAGCCAACGCGCTGGACTTCGATGACCTGCTGTTGAAAACGGTGGAGTTGCTTCGGAGCCAGGAGGCCGTCAGGCTGGGTCTCAATGAACGCTTTGCCTACCTGATGGTGGATGAGTACCAGGACACCAATCGACCCCAATATGAGCTGATCCGACTGTTGACCCAATCCCGTCAGAATATCTGTGTGGTGGGAGATGAGGATCAGTCCATCTATAGCTGGCGCGGAGCCGACATCCAGAACATCTTGAGCTTCGAGAAGGACTATCCTGCGACCCAGGTGATCAAGCTGGAGCAAAACTACCGTTCCACCAAGACTATCCTGGCCGCCGCCAGCTCCCTGGTTGCTCACAATCGGACTCGCAAGGGAAAGAACCTCTGGACAGATCAGGTTGCCGGAGACTTGATCGGGTATTACGAAGCGGAGGATCCGGAGGCCGAGGCGCTGTTTGTCGTTCAGCAGATCCTTGCTCACCAGCGGTCCGAACGCAATGAGCCGATGGCTGTACTCTACCGGACCAACTTCCAGTCGCGCTATTTTGAAGAGGCCTGCCGGCGTTTCGGTGTCAAGTATTCGATGGTGGGAGGATTCAGTTTTTATGAGAGAGCGGAAATCAAGGATCTGTTGGCCTACCTCAATCTGACCCTGAATCCGCACGACCGCGTCAGCCTGATGCGGGTGATCAATACTCCACCGCGCGGCATCGGCAGGGTAACCGTAGACGCCTTGGAAAAGGAGTCCCGGGATTCCAATCTCTCTCTCTGGGAGGTGGTGGAGCAGGCGGTGGAAAAGAAAAACTGGCCTGCCAGGGCCCTGAGGGCGTTGACTCCTTTTTGCAAGCAAGTGCAGCAATTCCGAAGCGAGTTGGTGACCGAGGCCCATTCCGAGTTGATCCAGACCATTCTGGATCGCTCCGGTTATCGCCAGTGGCTTCAGGATGAAGACACCGAGGAGGCCCGTTCCCGTTTGGACAACCTGCAGGAACTGGTGATTGCAGCGCGGGACAGCCAGAATAGAGGCGAAAACCTGCGGGAATTCCTGGACCATGCCGCCCTGTTCTCAGATACCGACGACTTCGATGAGCAGGCCAGGGTGACGTTGATGACCATTCATAGCGCCAAGGGATTGGAGTTCCCGCTGGTTTGCCTGGCTGGACTGGAGGAAGACCTCTTCCCTCATAGCCGCTCGCTGTTGAGTCAGGATGGGCTTGAGGAAGAACGCCGGCTCTGTTACGTCGCTCTGACCCGGGCTCGACGGAAGCTTCTGTTGACCCGGGCCAAGAATCGGCGTTTCCTGGGAGGCGAGAGTTTCAACCCGACGGAGCCATCCTGTTTCATCTCCGAAATCCCCGCCGATCTCCTGCAGAAGGCCTGGGGAGCGCCCAGGTCTGTCAGGAAGAGCTATGACGGACCTACCTACAACGACGCCGAGAGCATTCGGCAATTCTACAAGCAGCGAGGTAAGCGCATCGACCTGGCTCCACGGAAAACGGCGATTGAAGTCGGCCGCTTCAAGCAGGGCCAGACGGTTCGCCACCGAAAGTATGGCATCGGCAATGTGATCCGTTGCCAGGGCGAGGGAGATGACTGCAAGCTTACCGTGCTCTTTCCCCGCCACGGCTTAAAGAAGCTCCTGGTCAAGTATGCAGGCCTGGAACGGGTTTAGACGGGAGGGGCCGGCCCAGGAGTCGAATGACCAGCAGACAAGCTGCCACTCCGCATGGAATCAGTACCCAGGGGGATACCCCCAAACCCACCGGAAGGTAACCCAAGAGCAGAGCCACCGCCCCCACGGTGCAGGCATAAGGTAGTTGGGTCCGGGTGTGGCTGACCACGCCGACCCCGGCGCCCGCGGCTGACAAAACCGTGGTATCGGACAGAGGCGACATGTGGTCTCCCAGGGAGGCACCGGCAAGGACGGATCCGGTGGCTGCGTAGAGGACGATACCATCGTTGCCTGGACCCAGGGCGACCCCCAGAGGGAGGATGATGGGGATCAGGATCCCCATGGTGCCGAATGAGGATCCTGTTGAGAAGCTCGTGCCGGTCGCCAGCAGAAAGGACAGGCTGGGCAGTATCCAGGCAGGCACGGTGGCCTGCAGCAGTGAGGAAAAATAGGTGGCCGTTCCGGCTTCCTCAAGTGCATTGCCCAGCGTCCAGGCCAGATAGAGAACAGTCAGTGCTCCCAGGATTGAACGAAATCCGCCCCCGACGGACCGGAGTAGACGGTGCAAGGAGTGTAATTTCAGTTTGAGGGAGGAAAGGGTGGCAAAAACGAAGGCGGCAGTCGAGCCTACCAGGATGGCTTGAAAGGGATCCGAGTTTCCGACGATCTCCAGAACGGTGACCGATCCGCCGGCGCTGACCGTACGAGACCAGCCACTGAGAACCAGCGTGGCGACAGTCAACAGGACCAGCAGGCCGATGGTGGTCAAGGCAAGCCAGGCCAACCCTGGATCCGGAGTGGGCTCTTGCAGATCCCTTTGGGATTGCGGTCGTCGGGCAGCCTCGAGTTCCACCCGGGCCATCGGCCCGAAGTCTCTGCCGGTAAAGGCAATACAGGCTACAAAAGCCAGGGTGAAAATGCTGTAAAAGCGAAAAGGGATGGACTGCAGAAAGACAGAGAATGCGGAGCCCGGCGCCTGCAAGCCTTTCAAGGCCTTGTCGATGAGGTCCAGCTCGAAACCGATCCAGGTGGAAATTACCGCAATCGAGGCGATGGGAGCAGCGGTGGAATCGACAATGTAGGCCAGTTTCTCACGAGAAATACTGCAGCGATCGTAAATTGGGGCAAACGACTTTCCGACAATCAGACAGTTGGCGTAGTCGTCGAAAAAAACGACCAATCCGGCCAACCAGCTTGTTCCCATCAGACTCCGGCGCCGGCCGCTCAGGTTTCCCATTCGAAGAATCAATGCCGTGACAGCGCCGCTGTCGGTGAGGATGTTGGCCGTGGCGGCGACCAGAAAAGAGAAGATGACGATGGCGGCATGACTCTGGTCGAAAACGGCGGAAAAGAGATAGCGGTAGATCGCTGCCAAGGAGCCGCCAGGATCGCCTCCCTGAGCCACAAGGGCGCCCGCGACCACACCGATTCCCAATCCAAGGAAGATTTTGCGGGTGAGAAGAGCTACCGAGATCGCCAGCACTGCCGGTAGCATTGATTCCGGCCCTGCGGTCAAAGGGGAATCGGTGCTCATGAGCGAGAACTGTGTTGCATCGCGGCTCCGTTTGCTGCTGCCTCGAAAGAGTCAATCGCCCGCCCTGCCGGGCGGTTCATTCGAGAGTGAAGCACTAAACCTTCACGGCCAATTGGGAACAAGGAACATGTTCCCTCAATCCGGTTTTCTATGAGCTTTTTGCAAAATTCGCAGTGGGGCAGGTCATCTTGCCGGCAAACCTGAGGTTCTACCTTATTCAATATTGGGTGCGACCCGGAGAAAAATGCTGTCTAACCACAAAAAGCACAATAGTCACAACCAATATTTTTGTGCCTTTTGTGGCCATTCCCATTAAACGTCCCGCTACCGAATTTTGCTAAAGGCTCCTATGTCAATTTGTTGAACATGGATTCACAGGATAGTCAGGACTAGAGGCTACGTCACAGGGAGCGGGCTCGCTCCATGATCGGGTTCGTGTTTGAGCTGTTCCATGAGTTTGGAGGGGGGGCTTGGAGTGCTTGTTGACGCATGGGCTATCGTTGAACTCAAGAGGGTGGTAACTCTCGCCCAATAATCCTGTCCATCCATGTTAACCATCGACTCATACTTGGCTTTGAACCGGTTTCCCGGCACCGCGGCACTGTTTCAGTTCAGTATTCTAGCCAGGATGGGCTTCAATCGAACAAGCAATGAAGGAAAAAAGAAATCCAAGAAGGTGTACGAAGAACCACGAACGGGCACCAAGCCAGGGACTTCTTGCTAAGATGAGAATTGTCGCCGGTTCCGGAGCGGGCTTGGCAATCCTGGAACTGAGGCGCGGAGGAAGTCGATGAGCAATGGCAAGCGAGGATCCGGTCCTGAGGACGTTGTCGCCAACGGCGCCGACCCAAGAGAGTACCCCGACCCCGATCAAGAGGCCGACTCCGAACCATCCAGGCAAGAGGATTCCGGACTGGTGCTCGCCACCAAACTCTTGCCCTCCAGGATCCCGATCCTGGGGGTGAGGCCGCGGCCATTCTTCCCGGGGCTTCCCGTCCCTCTGGAGGTCACGGGAGAAGTTCCTCTGGCGTCGCTGAAGAAAGCGGTGGAATCCTCAGATCAGACGTTGGGGTTGGTGCTCCTCAAGGATCCGGAAGCCGAGGAAAAGCCGGAGAATCTCCATCGGGTCGGTGTGGCGGCCAGGATCGTCAAGGCTGTCCAGGTCGAGCCGGAGGTCACCCACGTGCTGGTGAATTGTCTGGAACGCTTCACTGTCCGACAGATGGATTTGGGAGAAACGGGCCTGTTTGCCCAGGTGGACTATCACTACGCTACGGAACTATCGATCAACCTGGAGCTCAAGGCCTATTCGATGGCCATCGTGTCCAGTCTCAAGGAACTGGTCAAGCTGGACCCGCTGCAATCCGAGGCCATCAAGTTGTTCTTGAGTCGGTCCAGCCTGGAGGATCCCGGGAAATTGGCTGACCTTGCCGCTCATCTGACAACGGCAGAGGGTCGGGAACTGCAGAAGATTCTGGAGACGTTTGATGTTCGCCACCGGATCGATCGGGTGCTGACCCTGCTGCGAAGAGAGGTGGATCTCTCCAGGCTTCAAAAAAAGATCACCACGCAAATTGAAGAGAAGATTTCAACTCAGCAAAGAGAGTTTTTTCTCAAGGAGCAACTCAAGGCGATCAAGAGAGAGTTGGGTCTGGAGAAGGAAGGGAAAACGGCCGAGATCGAGAAGTTCGAGGAACGTTTGCAGTCGCTGAAGCTGACACGCGAGGTCCGGACTTCGATTGAAGAGGAACTGGGCAAACTGAAAATCCTGGAAACCACCTCTCCGGAATATATGGTCAGTCGGAACTATCTGGAGTGGCTTACCGTGCTTCCCTGGGGGAGGCACAGTCGCGATTCCTATGACCTGGGCCGTGCGCGAAGGGTGCTGGATCGAGACCACTACGGTTTGGAGGACGTCAAGGAACGAGTCCTGGAATTCATAGCCGTCGGCAGGATGAAGGGAGATATCTCCGGGTCGATCATATGCCTGGCAGGACCTCCTGGGGTGGGCAAGACGTCCGTAGGGAAGAGCATTGCCGAGGCACTGGGGCGCCGCTTCTACCGATTTTCCTTGGGAGGCATGAGAGACGAGGCGGAAATCAAAGGGCACCGCCGCACCTATATCGGAGCGATGCCCGGGAAATTCATTCAAGCGCTGAAGACCGCCGGCACCTCCAATCCGGTCATCATGCTGGACGAAGTCGACAAGATCGGTGCTTCATTCCGGGGCGACCCTGCCTCGGCCCTGCTGGAAGTCCTGGATCCGGAGCAGAACGCCAGCTTCCGCGACCACTATCTGGATGTTCCCTTCGATCTGTCCAACGTCCTGTTTGTGGTGACCGCAAACCGAACCGATACGATTCCATCGCCGCTCTTGGATCGTATGGAAGTGATCCGGCTCTCAGGGTACATCCTGGAAGAGAAACTGGAGATTGCGAGGCGCTTCCTCATTCCCAAGTCGATTCGCAACCACGGTTTGACGCGGACCCAAATCGGTATTCGAAAGGCAGCACTGCGCTCCATGATCGACGGCTATGCGCGCGAGGCCGGAGTGCGCAGCCTGGAAAACCTGATCAGGAAGATTGCCCGCAAGGCTGCGCTTGAGTTGTCTCGGGACTCAGACAGAAAGATTGTCGTCACGCCAAGGAATATCGAAGCCTACCTGGGAAAACCCATCCACAAGGCGGACGAACTTGCACCGCACGCCCCCGGGGTAGTGACAGGCTTGGCCTGGACCAGTTTGGGTGGTGTGACCTTGCAGGTGGAGGCAACAGCCGTGGCCAGCCGGCGCAAGGGATTCAAGCAGACGGGACAACTGGGAGAAGTGATGGTTGAGAGTTCCGAAATAGCCTACTCCTACATCATGTCACGAGTTGCGGATCTGTCGGACGATGTCGAATTTTTTGACCGGCACTTCGTTCACTTGCACGTTCCAGCCGGTGCCATTCCCAAAGACGGTCCCTCCGCAGGGATCACCATGGCCACGGCTCTGGCTTCGCTGGTCCGGAAAAAACCGGCCAGCCAGGGCATGGCCATGACGGGCGAGTTGACGCTGACCGGGCGAGTGCTGCCGATTGGTGGAGTAAGAGAGAAGGTGATCGCAGCGCGGCGGGCCGGTCTGGGCCATTTGATTTTTCCTGAAGGCAATCGCAAGGACTACGAGGAACTTCCGGACTATTTGAGGAAGGGTCTGTCCGTGAATTTCGCCGACCACTTCGACGACGTCTGCCGATGGGCACTGACCGGGTGAGAAATGCGGACTACTTCGGCAGGGTATTCCTGAACCGGTCGATGGTCTTGGAAACGGCTTCAAGGAGGGGCGGGGAAGGAGTAGTCAGAGGATGACGGGTCTGAAAGGTGTGGCCGGCATTTTCGACGATATGGAAACGGCAGAGTCGGGGATCGGCACATTGCCACAGGCGTTCACCTTCCGACAACGGCACCCGGCGGTCCTGGCGGCCGTGCAGAAACATAATGGGAATGGTGGATTCTCTCACAGCGTTCAGGACCTCCAAACGGCGATCGTTGCGCTCCAGCGCCTCCAAGGCAGCCACCCTCATTCTCAGAGGCGCTAGGTGCTCCTCCCTGGGGACCTCCAGAAATCCCTGCTTTCGCCAGCGCCGGCGTGTTTCGGTATCGAACCGATCAAAGGTGCCAATGGCTCCCCAGGTGACGATCGATGCTATCTGCCGCACCTGGCGCGATAGCAGAATGGCGTAGCTTCCACCTCGACTGTGTCCGATCACTCCGAAGGCATTCAGGCGCATTCGGTCGGCCAGAGGCACCTTCCCCAGCAACAAGGCATCCACCACCAGATCCCAATCCCGCAGTTCCTGAGTGGTTGAGTTCCTGGAGAATCCCTCCGGATCGTCAATCTTCCAGGGATTGTCCTGGATTCCCGAAAGCGCGTGGTTGAAGGTGATGGCGGCGAATCCGGCTTCGCTCAGACGCCGCCCCAGGTAAGGGAAGAATCCCCAGTCCTTGAAGCCCAGAAACCCGTGCGCCACAACGACCGGAGTGACGATCCCCTTGCCCTCCCGAATGCGGAGGGTGCATCGCACCTTCAACTGGTTGAAGTGGCTAAGGGTGAAGTCGGATTCGATCAAGACAGGAAGTGGCCGCTCTCAATCCACAAAGGGATGGAATGGACAAGGAAGTATCCACATCGTGGCCGGGGTGGGTACATCGCCGGGAGTATACCATGAGACTCCGGCGGCATGCCCGGCGCCAGGGGGATGGCACGGGGACGGCTGACGCTTTGGAACAGTAGTATGGGACAGAACACCAGCGGCCGGCGTTGCCCGGGGCTAGGGGATGGGCTATGCTATGAGAGTCCGTACGGTTCGGATTGGCACCTGTTTTGGCTGGGAGCGGTTGCGTCGGTCCCCACTCTTGCCAATGACGATGTCTCCTCCTCCCCGACAAACCCCCAAGCGGGGCCGGTCCGACGGTTGATCGGAGGTGGAAGTGTTGCGGAATCGATGGTTTTTTGCGATTGGGCTGGCGATTGCCCTATACGCCGCAGGGGGCTCCTGGGCCGTGTCGCTGCAGAAGAAGGTGGAGACGGAGCCCGCCCCTTACTTTATTTTGCCCACCTGGGATGGCCAGGTCATCAAGTCAACGAGCCTGAAAGGGCAGGTCGTGTTGATGGCCTTCTTTCAGACCTGGTGTCCGGATTGTCAGCGCACCAACCCGCTCCTGGAAAAACTGTATCGGAAGTACAAGGATCGGGGGTTTGTGGTCCTGGGGATCTCCCATGATCGGGGAAAAGCCAAAGATGTCGAGCCCTACATCAAGAAGTACGGGTTGACCTATCCCATCCTCCTGGGCGACTTTTCCATCGCCATGAATTACGTCAAGGTGTCCCCACAGCGCCCCAACTTCAGCATTCCCTACCTGGTGCTGGTGGATCGAAAGGGGAACATCGTGGGTCGATTCGTGGAGGGCAGGAACGAGGAGACCCACGACCTGAAGAAACTGGAAGAGCGCATCACTCCGCTGCTTTAGCGGGGGCGCTAAATTCGACCCGGGTTTCGAAAAAGGAGGGGTCGATAACGATGCCGTGCTTAAGCCGCATTTGTTGATACCAGTCCTCCAGCTTTTGATTCCGGATGCGCGCCTGGATCTCAGGGTGGGCTTCGGCCAGGCTCATCTTCCTCTTTTCGTCCAGCTTCAACAGCGCAAATCCCATGGGCGTTTGCACAATCGGGCTGAGGTCCCCCGGCTCCAAACTGAACAGCAGGTCAACCTCGGGCGGAGTCACCAGGGTCTTGTTGGGTAGTCCGCGGCGCACGATACCGGTGTCTCCGCCGACGCCGGAGGTCAGCGGATCCTCGGAATGCCTGGCGGCCATGACCTCGAAGTCGGCTCCTTCCTGAATTTCCCGGCGCAGCTTCTCCGCCTTGGTCCTGGCTTCCTCGTCGGACAAGATCTGATCCTTGGGTCTGTTGTCGCCAAAGAAAACGTTGGAAGCCTCCGAGCGGATGACCAGCCGGCGGCCTCTCACCATGTCGAAGACGGCGCCATTTTCCTGGTAATAGCTCCCGACCTCCATGGCCGAGACCGCCAGTTCCTTCTTCAACTCGTTTTCCGCCGCCTTCATGAGCAGACTCTCCTTGAAGAGTGCCAGGACTTGCTTCCGGTCTTCGTCATCCTTGATCGGCAGTCTCCCCACCCGGTTTTTTTCCAGCATGGCCTGGAATTGGCGAATGGTCTGCTCGACTTCCGGCCGAGCGTCCAAGCCACGTTTCCTTGCTTCCCGACTGTACAGCTTGGAACGGACGATGTAGTCGGCAAAGGCCTGCTTACCCGCCGGTTTCGAGAACAGGGAGCGCTGTTGCGGAGGCAGCAGTCGGAGCATGTCGGCCACCTGTGCCCGGGTAAGCGTCTCGTCTCCAATGGTGACAATGGCCTTGTCGGCGGCAGCGGCGGACTCGCCTTCGGGCTGTCCAGGGACAGGCGTTCCGGGAGCGAGGCCCAACATGAGGGTGAGGGATAGGAGAACGGTTTGGGTTGTTAGGGTCAGCATGTGTCCTCTCTGGCTTGACACTACAGATTCAGGATCTTCAGGATCTCTTCCTTGTCGGCCCTTACTTTGATGGGGGCATTGGCAAAGGTGGAGCGCACCTTGTCTTTTTTCTCCAGCAGCTCGTTCCTGTAGGTTGCCTCTTCATAAAGGGAATCCTGATGGTAGTTGGTGGCATAATCGGGGTCCTTCAGCAGATTGCCGGTCAGGACCGCCACCACGTCTTCCTCGGGATCGATTTCCCGCGTCCCGATCAATTTCCTGATTCCGGCAACTGTGGTGGCGGAGGCGGGTTCGCAACCGATGCCGTCCCTGCCGATCATGGCCTTGGCATCGGCAATATCCTGCTCGCTGACAAAATCGCACCATCCCTGCGTCCAGTCCATGGCACGGACCGCTTTCTTCCATGAGACCGGATTGCCGATCTTGATGGCGGTGGCCAGGGTGTGGGCCTCGACACGGACCAGCCTGGGGGAATGGTAGATCAATGTCTGGTAGAGAGGATTGGCCCTCTGGGCCTGGATGATGGTGACCATGGGCATCTTCGGGATAAAGCCCAAGTCGTGCAACTCCTTGATGGCTTTACCGAAGGAGGCGCTGTTCCCGAGGTTTCCCCCGGGGACCACGACCCTGTCGGGCACTTGCCAGTCGCGCTGGCACAGCATCTCGATGATGATCGCCTTTTGTCCTTCCAACCGAAAGGGATTGATCGAATTCAGCAGGTAGACGTCGGTCTCCTGGGTGATTTCCTTCACCAGCTTCATCGATTCGTCGAAATCTCCCTCCAACTGCAGCGTCAGAGCACCATAGTCCAGGCTCTGGGCCAGCTTTCCGAAAGCGATCTGTTGGTCGGGGATGAAGATCACGGCCTTCATGCCGGCGCGGGACGCATAGGCCGCCATGGAGGCCGAGGTGTTTCCCGTGCTGGCGCAGGCCACCATTCTGGAGTTCAGGAGATTAGCCTGGGTGACTCCGGCAGTCATGCCGTTGTCTTTGAATGATCCGGTGGGATTCAGCCCCTGGTGTTTGAGGTGCAGTTTCTTCAGCCCCACATATTCCGCGCAGCGCGGGGCCTCGTAGATGGGAGTGTTTCCCTCCTGCATGGACACCACCTTGGAAAGGTCCGTGCAGAATGGAAGCAGTTCCCGGTATCTCCAGACGCCACTGAGGTCGAGGAGATGGTTGGAAAGGCGCCGCTGCAGGAAGAGATGCTTGATCTTCTCCGGGTCGTCGAATTGAAAGTCGTAGGCCACGTCCAGCAGGCCTCCGCAAGCCGAACAGACGTATGCCTTGGACATGGCGGAGACGACGTTGCGGCAGTTTTCCTCGATGCACTTCAGAAAGGCGGCCATGACCCGAATCTACTGAAATCGAAACCAAAACTCAATCGCATTCAGGCTAGCTTCAAGCGGGCGTCGGCGTTGATGCTCAGATTGGCGAACTGCCGCTTCACGAGCTTGGGATGACCCGCCGCCGCAATCATGGCGGCGTTGTCGGTTGAAAGGATGGGGGTCGGAAAGTATACCGGCAAGCGACGCTCTGCAAAGAGTTCCTGCAAGTGTTGGCGAAGGGCTCGGTTGCAGGCGACACCTCCGGAGACCATGATGGAACGGGGCGGGTAGTCACGACTGGCGTCGAGCAGCGTCTTGCCAAGGATCTTGATGGCGGTGTGCTGGAAACTGGCCGCCAAATCGAGAACGGACCGGGGCACGGCATCTTCGCTCTGCCAGTTTCTGGCGGACAGTTCCCTGCTGAGGTATTTTTGGGTGTAGCGCAGTACCGCGGTCTTGATTCCGGAAAAGCTGAAATCCAGCTTTCCGTTGTCAATACGAGGGATGGGCAGCTTGACTGCAAGGGGGTCTCCGCGCCGCGCCAGCCGCTCGATTACGGCTCCTCCGGGATAGCCGAGACCAAGGAGCTTGGCGACCTTGTCAAAGGCTTCTCCGGCCGCGTCGTCTCGGGTCCGTCCGATTAGCCTGTAGCTGGCCTCTTCCTGAACCCCAAGGCCCAGGCCATCTATCCAAAACAGGCTGGTGTGTCCTCCCGAGACAACCAGCGCCAAGGCGGGAAGGAGTCCCTTCAGGTCTGCCGCCTCTGCTTGCCGTGGTTCCTGCCAGAGGGTCAGCGGAACGGAAAAAATATGTCCTTCCAGGTGATGCACGGCTACCAGAGGAAGATTGAGGCTGAAACAGAGTGCCTTGGCGTAGTTGATCCCCACCAGGAGCGATCCGACCAGTCCCGGGCCCTGAGTTACCGCTACACCATCCAAATCTCGAGGTCCGATTCCGGCATCCGCCAGAGCGGCCCTGACGACTGGGGAAATGTTCTCAAGGTGCCTTCGTGAAGCCAACTCGGGGACCACTCCTCCATATCGCTTGTGGACATCCTCTTGCGATGCCACGATATTGGCGAGGATTCGCCTTCCGTTTTCCAGGACGGAGGCTGCCGTTTCATCACAGGAAGATTCAATACCAAGGGTCAACATGGGGATCGAACGGGCTGGGATGGCCTCATCGGTGGTCTGAGAATCTGTACGCTCCGGGGGCACAGTTTCGGCTTGACGACATTTGACCTCGGGGAGGGCTTTTGCTATCCTCCCGGACTCGTGACCTTGTTTGATGGAGGCTAGTCATGGCTGCCCGTTGTGAATTCTGTAGAAAGGCTCCGATGTTTGGGAATAATGTCAGCCACGCCAACAATGCAACCAGAAGAAGATGGAACCTCAACCTGCATCGAGTGCGAATCGTAGTTGACGGGCGGCGCAGGCGAGCCCGAGTGTGTGCTTCCTGCATTCGGTCCGGGCGTATCGTGAAGTCTCATTAAGCTGCTATTCCTCCCCCCGTGCCAGGGGGAATCACCCCACCACCGCCAGGGCTTCGACCTCCACCAGAGCTCCCTTGGGCAGCGAGGAAACGCCAACCGTGGCCCGGGCGGGAAGGCTTTCACCGAAGAATTTCTCGTAGACCTTGTTTACCCGCGGGAACTCGTCCATGTCGGTCAGGTAAATGGTGGTTTTGACTACATGATCGAGTGAACTGCCCGCGGCCCTCAGGACTCCCTCCAGATTCCTCAGGACCCGCTCGGTCTGGGCCTCGATATCTCCCGGAACCAATTCGCCGGTTTGGGGATCCAGCCCGATCTGTCCGGAAAGAAAGAGGAATTCGGATGCCCTGGCTCTGACCCCTTGCGAATAGGGGCCGATGGCGGCGGGTGCGCCGCCGGTTTGTATGATGAATTTCATGGTTCCCTCTCAAGCCGGGACTATTGCCAGACGATTTCGTTGACGCCCTTGATCTTCTTGATCGAATGGACGGCCCTTTCCAGGTGCTTGAGGTCGCTGATTTCGATGGTGACGTGAATGAGTCCGTGACGGTCTTCGAAGGCCTGAGCTTCGATATTCTTGATGTTGGTCTTGATATCGGAGATGCGGGAAGTAATCTCCGCCAGCATCCCCTGCCTGTCGTCTACCGAGATGGAAAGCTTGACGGCATAGATTCCCCCGACCGTTCCGGTCCACGAAACATCGATCTTGCGTTCGGCTTCATAGAGGAGGTTGCCCACGTTGGCGCAGCGCTTGGCATGGACGGCGACTCCCTTGCCCCGGGTGATGTAGCCGACAATCGGCTCGCCGCGAATCGGGTTGCAGCACTTGGCCCGATAGACCAGAATCCCATCGATGTCCTTGACCTTGAGAGACCCGTCCGAAGAGAGCCCGAGGACCTTCTTCACGGCCGAGGTGAACTTGCCGGGCTTGTCCTTTTGCGCCCGGGTCAATTCGCCCGGCGGCACCAACTTGCTCAGGAGCATCCGCCCCGAGATCTTGCCGAAGCCCAATGCGGAGTAGATTTTCTCTATCTTGTCGCACCGGTAAGGCCGGGCGGCCTCCAATAGCGACCCGTCTTCCATGTGCTTCTTCAGGTTGATCTTGAGTCGCTTGGCCTCCTTCTCCAGAATGCGCTTGCCCAGCTCCATGGCGCGTTCTCGGCGACTGACGTTCAGAAAGTGTCTGATTTTGTTGCGTGCCCGCGAGGTCTTGACGAAGGACAACCAGTCCCGGCTGGGCACGTGGCCGGTTTGCGTCTGGATTTCAACGATGTCCCCGTTCTTGAGTCGAGATCTGAGGGGAACGATGCGGCCATTCACCTTGGCGCCGACGCAACAGGCCCCGACTTCGCTGTGGATGGCATAGGCGAAGTCGACCGGGGTGGCGTCACGGGGAAGAATGATCACCTTGCCCTTGGGAGTGAAGGCGTAAACCTCTTCGGGGTAGAGGTCGATCTTGAGTGTGCTCAGGAAGTCGCTGGGATCCTGCATCTCCTGCTGCCATTCCACCAGGTGCCGCAGCCAGAGAAAGCGCTGGTCGTCCTTTTCGTCCATTCCCCGGCCCATTTTGTACTTCCAGTGGGCGGCAATACCCTCCTCGGCAACCCGGTGCATCTCGACGGTGCGGATCTGTACCTCGAAGGGTTGCCCCTGGGGGCCAATGACCGAGGTGTGGATTGACTGGTACATGTTGGGTCGTGGAATGGCAATGAAGTCCTTGATTCTTCCCGGCACTGGTTGCCAGAGGTTGTGAATGATGCCCAGAGCCGCGTAGCAGTCCTTTACCGAGCCGGTAATGATGCGCAAGGCAAGCAGGTCGTAGACCTGCTCAATGGGAATTCGCTGTCGCTTGATTTTCTGATGGGTGCTGTAGATTCGCTTGATACGGGATTCCAGAGTGCAGGGGATTTCCTGTTCCTGGAGCTGATGGGTCAACCTGTACTTGATCTCCTCCAGCAGGTTTTGCCGAACTCGTCTTTTCTGCTCAATTTCCTCTTTGATCTGGCGATGGGCCTCTGGATCCAGGGTGGCGAAGGCAAGATCCTCGAGCTCACCCCTGATCTTGCCCATGCCCAGGCGGTGAGCAATGGGGGCGTAGATCTCCATGGTTTCCTGGGCAATCCGCTGCCGTCTCTCCATCGGAAGGAACTCCAACGTCCTCATATTGTGGAGCCTGTCGGCCAGCTTGACCAGGACGACTCGGATGTCGTCCACCATGGCCAGGAACATCTTGCGAAAATTCTCCGCCTGCCGGGCTTCCTTGGAGTAAAAGTGGAACTGGCTGATCTTGGTGAGCCCGTTGACGATGTTGGCAATGTCTTTGCCGAAATTCTCTTCGATCTCCTCCAGTGGAACGACCGTGTCCTCCACGACGTCGTGCAGCAGTCCGACACTGACGCAACTGGCGTCAAGCTTCATGTCGGCCAGGATATCGGCCACCGCCAGGGGATGGTTGAAGTAAGGCTCACCCGATTCACGGGACTGCCCATCGTGCTTTTTGGACGAAAAGCGATAGGCCTTCCTCAGCACCTCCAGGTCGTCGGAAGGATGGGATCTCTCGACTTTGGCCAACACCTCGTCAAAGCGGATCATGGCCCTAGTTTAAGGGAAAGGCTGGCGGCTAGCAACCGGCGCGGACCGCGGTTCAGACGGCCCACATTTCCCGCCAATGTCAGGCAATGTTGGCTTTCAATACACAACGGAAGCGTTTGAAAAATGCGGCAGCCGGATCGTTGCCGGGAATGGCCACACAAGGCACAAAAAGAGCAGAAACATGAGAAACGACCAGGGCATGCGGGCCTTGTGGGATCAGATTCGGCAGACGGCCTCCGACCTGTTCAGATATTCGTTTTGTGGCTTTTGTGCTTTTGGTGGTGAGCCCGCATTGCTCGCACGTCGCACCCGTTGTCGAAAAGGGCAAGACGTCACGATCGCCGGCAATTTGACCTGACCCGCTGCGAATTCTGCAAAAAACTCAACGGACAAAGAGACATCCGCGTAGCACCATGCCCTGCTAAACCGGTTTGCTGCACAAGGAACGTGGATTGACAGGATAGTCAGGATGATTAGCTGCTACGGGCGAAGCTCGTTCGCTTGTTGATTGTCGAGCCTTGACCGCTGATTCTGTCTCGAATCCAAAATCAACAATCCACAAGTCTACAATCCGCGTTGGCGGTCGCCGACAGGGGCTTTCAGGCCGTGGCGCGAGGGTTCGCCCAGATTCAGGGCCCTCAGAAAGGGGCGCGCCTTGTGGAGAGTTTCCATGTATTCGTCATCCGCCCGGGAATCGGCCACGATGGCCCCACCAGTCGAATAACGGGCCCAGCCATCCCTGAGGATGAGCGTTCGAATGGCGATGTTGAGGTCGAGGTTTCCATCGAACGCCAGGTAACCGATGCTTCCCGTGTAGACGCTCCGTGGCTGGGGCTCCAGTTCGTCGATGACCTGCATGGCGCTTACTTTGGGAGTCCCGGTGATGGACCCGCCGGGGAAGGTGGCCTGAACAAGCTCTTCCAACCTGCAGTTCGGTCTCAGCTTGGCTTCGACGGTGGAGGTGAGGTGGTGGACTGTTGGAAAGGTCTCCAGGCGACGGAAATCGGAAACCCGTACCGTTCCGTAACTGGCCAACCGTCCCAGGTCGTTGCGTTCCAAGTCCACGATCATGACATGCTCGGCGGCGTCCTTGGGACTCTGCAACAGAGCTTGCCGAAGCGCCTGGTCCTCTTCGGACGAAGCCCCGCGCGGGCGGGTCCCTTTAATGGGTCGAGTCTGAATCCGGCGTTGCCTGGGCCAGTAGCGCAGAAACCGCTCCGGGGAGAGACTGAGCACTGCCCAATGCCTGCCCTGGAGGTAGGCTCCGAAGGGCGAAGCTCCCGTCTGGCGCAGTTCTTGATAGAGTTGCGGCGCCGTCATGGAGGAGCGGCACCATAGTTGCTGCGACAGGTTGACCTGGTAGATCTCTCCATCGGCAATGTAGCGCTGGGCCTTTCTCACCGCTGCCGAGTAGTCTTCATAGGTCAGGCTGCTCGTCCAGGTTTCCGGGCTCGATTGCTGCGCACTGCGCAACCTTGAGCCTGCAAGTCCGACCCGACGGATTCTGTCCAGAGTGGATTGCAACCGCTTTCCGGCTCGGGGTTGGTTGCGGACGATGGCCCAAGTCTGGTTCATGCTGTGGTCGTGGGCCAGCAGCGCGTCAAAGAAGAAGAATTGCAGGTCGGGCAGGTCCGGCTCCTCTTTGGAGCGGCGCGCAAAGGGTTCCACGAAGCGACCCAACTCGTAAGAAAGAAACCCGATGGCGGCTCCGGTCCGGAAGGGCAGGTGGGAAGCGTGGCTCGCCGGCTCCTCCACCGGAAGGGTCTGTTGCCGGATCAATCGGGAGAGGATCTCAATCGGGTTGCCGTTCATGAGCTGCCGTCGGTGTTCTCCAACGATTCGAACCGACGCACCCCGTGCCGACACAGTCAGGAAGGGCTCGCAGCCAAAGAACGAGAATCTGCCGAAGGAGCCGTAACCGGGTCCGCTATCGAGCAGGGCGCCATTGGTGCCGGCCGCCCGGACCAGTTGCAGAGGGTCCCATGAGAGAGGAAGGGGTTCGATGGTGTAGGGCGGAGAGGCCACGGGCGCCAAAGGAGTGGAGGGGAATACGAGCTGCCCGGAACCGGGTTGAGTGGAGGGACTAACGAGAATAGCCGCTTCGGGTGCTCTCGCTCTCTCGAGCTAGCGGGCTTCGATTTCGTCGTAGTGTGTTCGGTCCTTGGTAATCCCCTTGGACCGGAGCACCTCTTCAACAAACTTGATCATGATCGGTGGGCCAGCCAGGTAGGCGTGAGCTCCCGTAGGCCCCTTGATGCGCTTGCCCAGGGGTATTTGGACGTAACCGGTTTCTCCCTCCCAGTTATCTTCCGGTCTTGGATGGGACAGGGCGGGGATGTAGTGAAAACGGGGCTTGCTCTTGTCCCAGGCGAGGAAGCGGTCGTGAAGAAAGAGATCGCGTTTGGCTCGAACGCCGAAGAAAAAGTAGATCTCGTTGTTCTTGTCGAATCCCCTTTCGAAAAAATATTCCAGCAGGGACACGAAGGGCGCCGCCCCCGAGCCGCCGGCCACGATGACGATCGGCTCGCCCGTGTCGGCGCGCAGGTAAAGATTTCCCGTGGGCTCGGTGATTTCGAGCACATCGCCCACTCTCAAGTGCTGGTGCACGAAGCTGGATGCGATCCCCGGGGGAACGTCCTTGTCGCGAGGGGGCCGGGCCCACTTGATGATCACATCGAACCGGGGCAGCTTGCTGGAGCTGGAGGCGAAGGAATAGGGACGCAAGACCTGTTCGTAATCGGTACCGTACTTCTGGTTCCATTGCTTGATATAGTATTTCGGAATGTTGACAAAGACGTACTGCCCGGGCGTGAAGGTGAACCCCTCGGACTCTTCCAACTCCAGTCCGACCCGGCGCACGTCATGCGTCAAGTCTTCGATCTTGACCACTTTGGCTCGATAGTCGAACTGGGCCTGCAGTGTTCCGACCAGTGCGATCACCGTCACCGCGAGCACACCGGCCATCCGCTTCACTGTCCTAGGCGTTCCGTTTCTCATTCCTTGATCACCTGCGAGGCTTTGGATTTGGGAGAGTCGATCTATTCCGGCAGGTCTAGCGACTGTCCACGCGGCTTTTAAAGGGGTCTGTCTGGGCGTGAAGTCTTGCGGCAACTCCGCCACCTGTTTTGATTCAGGCTACTTTGATCCTGGAAGCGAGTCAAGTCGTAATGGTTTAAACTATTGGTTCCAAACCGTTGAGCTGTTGGGGGTGCCGATGCCGGAAACCATGCAAGCCGTTGTGTTTCATGCTCCTTGGGAAATGAAGCTGGAGAGACTGCCGAAGCCCGAACCGGCGCCGGGAGAGGTCCTGGTCAAGATGAAGGCGGTCGGCATCTGCGGCAGCGACGTCCATGGCTTCACCGGAGAGAGTGGCCGCCGGGCTCCCGGCATGGTCATGGGGCACGAGGCCGCCGGCGAAGTGGTCGCCCTGGGTGACGGAGTCCGTTCTCCCGAAATCGGAGACCCCGTGACCATCTACAATATCATCGCCCATTCGGCCCCTGACCCCGATGAGGGCGACCCCTCCTTCCTCAACAAGAAGATGATTGGCGTCAACCTGGCCAAGCGCGGAGGCATGGCGGAGTTCCTGGCGGTTCCGGCGGAGAATGCGATTCCGCTTCCGCCGGGGATTCCTCCCGAGATTGGACTCCTGGCCGAACCCCTGGCCGTGGTGACCCGGGGGTGGCGGCGGTTGGAGACGCTTGGGGTCCGTACCTCGCGGCTGGCCATCGTCGGCGCCGGGACCATTGGGCTGGCGGCGGTCCTGATGGCGCGCGCCAGGGGTCTCTCCCGTACGGTGGTACTGGATACGGTGGCCGAGAAGGCCGATCGCGCAGCCGAGTTCGGGGTTGGTGCCGTTCATGTGGCCTCCGGAGACCCGGGCAGGGAAGCGGGAGAAGTCGAATCCAGTCTGGCAGGGAAACCGGAGGTTGTCATCGATGCTGTCGGCACGCGGGAGTCGTTTTCCCTATGCCTGGCTTTGGTGGAGGCTGGAGGGACTCTGCTTCTGATCGGGAATCTGGCCAGGGAAGTCTCGTTGCCGTTGCAGGATGCAGTCAGCAACGAGGTGTGTCTGGTCGGGACCTACGGTTTCGATCGGAGCGACTTTGCGGCGGCCGTAAGCATTCTGCCCAACATGAGGTCCGAGTTGTCGACATTCATCGAAGGCCGCTGTCGGCTGAGCGAGACACCTCGGGTCATGACTTCGTTGGCCAGGGGAGAGAGCCAGGCGTTGAAGACGGTAATTGTCTTCAAGGATTGAGCGCCCTAATCGATCCGGAGGAATTCATCCTTATTGAAGAGGTTCCCGCAGAATCGAATCAGGGCACCAGCTATTGGGAGTTCCAAGCTCTCCAAATCCTTCTGAGGAGGGGAGGTCTCGGTTGCCGGGCCATTTCTTGAGACTGCCGGCTCCAGAAGTCCCATGGCCTTCCGCTTTTCCCGTTCCGTAGGCATCCGCGCCAGGGTCAATTGCCAGGCCAGATCAATCTGCCGGGAAGCATCCTTCCCCGCCTCACGCACCAGGCGGGAAGCCAGATTGCGGGCCTGGCGGTAAAGACCCTCACGGTTCAGTTTCCAGAACGATTGAAGGCCTTCGTTGCCGGCCTTTTTGACAGGGCAGCCGTTGGAAGCCGGGTCGGCGGTTGTATGGTGGAACCGTGAAGCAGCCCGGCGAGTCAAGAGGTAGACCGCGCGGCGCCGACCCTCGGCGGGGTCGTCAGAGGCGGGCCAGCGAGTTTTCATTCGAGAGGTAGCCCCTTCCACTTCCGCCAGGGGTGGAATTGCCGGGCGACCTCCAGTCTTCAGATTCAGGGTCCCCGACACCTGGTGGATGGCATCCCAAACAGCCGTCCTCTCCAACCTGCGTGGATTCATGCGCCACCAGTAGCGATTCGAGGGATCTCGTCGCTGATGCCGGCCCGTAGTAAACCGACTGGCCCTTCGATAGGCGTTGGACAGCATGATCAGCCGGTGCATCGATTTCACGCTCCAACCCTGATCCACGAACCGGCAGGCGAGCCAATCGAGCAGTTCCCGATGTACGGGGGAGTCTCCTTGATGACCGAAGTCGCCGGCAGTGCGCACCAGGCCTTGTCCGAAGTGACCCTGCCAGATGCGGTTGACCATAACGCGGGCGGTCAGCGGGTGGGTTGGCTCCGTTAGCCAGAGGGCCAATTGCTTGCGGTACTGGAGACCGTTGAGTCCCCGGGACAACCTGGCCGAGACCGAGTCAGACCTGAGGACCCGGGGCAATCCCGGGTGTACGAGGTGTTGCTTGCCTGCCAGCTCGCCTCGGCTCAGAAGGTGGGTCTCAGGAATCAACTCCGTCTTCACCCCAGCCAGCACCGTGGCTGACGGAACATCGTAAAACCCGTCGTAGTCAACCAGGTGCGCCAACCCCTTGGCAGGAATAAGCACAGCCGCCTTGGCCAGTTTCCCGGTCAGCTCCCGGTGGCGTTCGGCCTCTTCAGGGGAAAGGTGCTCTTCAATATTCAACTCTCGGTGCAGTTGGACCAACGGAGTCGCCAACTCCGTTTCGCGGGCAGATCGTTCTTTCGCGGGAGTTTCGTAGGCCTGCACCACTTCCGAGGAATAGTCCTTTTTCCTGGTTTCGACGACTCGATCCCTTACTTGCCCTGCAAACCTCAGGTAAGCGTCTCTGGCCTCCGCCAGTGCAATCGACAGATGATAGGCCTCGTCACGGTGGCCCATGGTGGTCGACGCCACTACCGGAACGCTTGAGGGCCGGCTTGCGGCAAAGATCGCCTGCAGCCTGAAGTAGTCTTCCTGGGAGAAAGGGTCGGACCGGTGGTCGTGGCAACGGGCGCATTCCAGGGTCAACCCGAGGAATGAGGAGGTTGTCTTGTCGACGACCTCTGTCAGCCAGCGGTACCTGGCGACTTCGGCGTTCAGTTCCACCTCGCGGCCTCCGGTCCCAAGGGCGAAGATGGTGGTTCCGATCCAGGCTTCCAGGTGCTCCAGCTTCTCGGGAGAGAGGTCGTAGAAGCCTTCCAGTTCGAGATTGTTCGGAAAGAGCTCGTCTCCGGCAATCTGCTCCTGAACAAAACGGTCGTAGGGCTTGTCTTCGTTGAAGGACTTGATCACGTAGTCCCGATAGCGCCAGGCGTTGGGATGGTAGTCGTCGGTGTCCGATCTGCTGTCGGCGTACCCGACCACGTTCAGCCAGTGGTGCCCCCAGCGTTCCCCGTATCGGGGCGATTCGAGCAGTTCCTCGATGAGTCTTTCATAAGCGTCCGCTGATTCATCCCGCAGGAAGCGCTCGGCTTGGGCGGGAGTCGGAGGCAAGCCCCACAGATCGAAGGTGGCGCGGCGCAACAGTACGGACCTGGTGGCGGCGGGACCGGGCTTCAGTCGCTTCTTCCGGAGCTTCGCCAGCACAAACGCATCGATGGGGTTGGAGGGTTGGCTGCCTTGCTTTAGCCGGGGAACCTGCGGCCGCCGGAGCTTCTGGAAGGACCACCAGGAAGCCTCGCGGGCATCGGGACGGGCGGCCACAGAGAGGTTGGAGGATTCCGCCCAGTTTGGTGAAAGCAGGGCGGCCAGGGTCATCGTCGCCACGGCCACAACTGCCTGCCGGTAGGTGCCGTGCCGCATCCCGGGTGCTCCCGATGTTCGGAAAGGGAATTTCAGGTCGAATTCAGGGGGAGGATGTCCGCTGCAACCTGAAGTTGGAGCGGCTCCAGTGCCGCATTTTTCGCCGCTCCTTGAAAACGAAGTACACAACGCCGTCTTTCGGGGACAGGTACACCCTCATGGTTCCGTCCCAGAGATGCTTTTCCTCCTGATAGCGGGCCAGACCCGTCTGGCTGTGCTGACGCTCCTTGGCGGGAGCCAGCTTGACCGCCGTGGAACGTAGCAGGTGTGTTCCCACCAACGGCACCTCGGCGGAATCCAGGGCCGGGTCTTGTCCGACCGACTCCCTGACCGTGGCCTTCACCGTCCCGTTCAAGGAGAAAATCAGCCAGCGGTCCGGAGCCTCCCCCTTGACTTCCAGGTGATAGTGGGCAGCCGGCAGCCGGATTCCCTCGGCTGTGGCAAGGGCCGCGGGGACCCGCATCCGCCCCTGGTAGAAAGGGGCCTCCTCGTCGGTCGCCAAAAGCAGGGCCGGGAAGAGCAGGAGCGAAAAAATGGGGGGGAAACGCATTGAAGTCGCCTTCGTGCAAGCCGCTGCCGGCCTGCTGTCCCGAGCCGGCTAGCCGGCCAGCAGCCGTTTGGCCACGCTGTGGTTCCCGTCCTCTCCGACTCCGGTCAGGCGCTTCTCCAGTCCGGAAACCTCGACGTTCAGCTTGCGGTGGTCCAGTCCCAGCAGTTCGAGCATGGTGGCGTGCATGTCGTGGACATGGACCTTGTCTTCGGCGGCGTAGAAGCCCAGCTCATCGGTGGCCCCGATGGCCTTGCCGCCCTTGATGCCTCCTCCGGCCATGACGACCGAGAAGCCGTAGGGGCTGTGGTCCCGTCCCTCCTTGCCCTGCATGATGGGGGTGCGGCCGAACTCTCCGGAAAGAACCACCAAGGTGCTGTCCAGCATGCCCCGTTGTTTCAGGTCTGCCAGAAGACCGGCCACCGGGCCATCCGTCTTCACGGCATTCTCACGGTGGTTCTTGTCGCACTCTCCGTGCCCGTCCCAGTCGCTGTTGTAGAGGTGGACAAAGCGAACCCCGCGCTCGACCATCCTGCGTGACAGCAGGCACATCCGTCCGAAGTTGGCGGTCTCCTTGGTGTCCAGGCCGTACAACTTGTTGATGTGCTCGGGCTCCCCGCTCAGGTCGATCAATTCGGGACCGGCCATCTGCATGCGGAACGCCAATTCGTAATTCTTGATCCGGGCCGCCAGGCTGCTGTCGTCCGGGCGGTCGGCCAGGTGGCGCCGGTTCCATTGCTTCAGTTGATTCAGAATGGCCTGCTGGTCATCCCGGCTCACCGTAGTCGGGCGCTGCAAATTTTCCAGCGGGGCGCCTTGCGTGGAAAGCACGGTTCCCTGGTAGACGGCCGGCAGGAAACCCGATCCGATCACCGACTTGCTGTTGCGCATGTAGTCGTCGGCCATCACCATGTAGGCTGGCAGGTTGTCGGTTTCGCTCCCCAGGCCATAGAGAACCCAGGCCCCCATGCTGGGTTGTCCCATCAGCAGGGACCCCGTGTGGATGATGGTGATGGCGGGACCGTGGATGAAGGACTCGTGGTGGCAGGAGCGGATGATCGCAAGGTCGTCGGCGAATTCCGAGAGTTTCGGGAACAGGTCGGAGATTTCCAGGCCGGACTGGCCGTGCTTTCTGAAGACACGCCGCGTCCCCATCAGCTTGGATTCATCCGCCTTGATCTGGGCCAGGCCGATGCCCTTTTTCAAGTAGCTGGGAGGAAGGTACTGGCCGTCATATTTCTGCAGCTCGGGCTTGGGATCGAAGGTTTCAAGCTGGCTGGGGCCACCTTGCAGAAAGATGAAGATGACGCTCTTGGCCTTGGCCGAGAAGTGGGGCGGCTTGACGCCCAGGGGATTGTAGGCCGCGGCGGCCGGCGCATCGGCGCCTGCCGATTCCGCCTGCAGCATGCAGTTGAGGGCCAGTCCTCCGAATCCCAGCCCGGAACGGGTCAGGAATTCACGCCGCGAACTGGCGGGGGCGCGGCGGTTGCAGGAATAGGGATTCATGTTTGCCTCCCGAACTGAGGGGATCCGGGTCGCGTTTCGGTTCGGCCCCGGTGTCAATCGATGTAGAAGAACTCGCTCAAGTTGAACATGGTCAAGCAAAGCTGGGTCAAGGCGTCACTGTGCCGGGTCTTCGTTTCGTCGCCTTCGCCGGCGGGATGGGGTGCCTGACTTCCGTTGCTTGAAGCCAGTCTTGACAAGAGCGTCATCGCCTCCTGCCTTTCTTCAGCCGACGGCAACCGGGCCAGCACCAGCCGCCAGGCCAGGTCCACCTGGTCGGCGGGACTGGCGCCGGCTTCGCGAATCAGCCGGTCGGCCAGCACCCGGGCCTGCCTGAAGGAGGCGTCGTTGTTCAGGGACCAGAGCGCCTGGGGGGCGACCGTCGTCACTTCCCTTCCGGCGCAGCTCACCGAGGAGTTGGGCACGTCGAACTTGTCGAACATGGGGAAGGTGAAGTTGCGCCGGGCCAGGATGTAGACGCCACGCCGCCTGCCTGCTGCGGGGTCTTCCGAAACGGCCCACCAGGGCTTGATGCGCAGGGAACTCATTTCGACCTTGGAAAGCGGGGGAATCGCAGGCCGTCCCCCCATGGTCGGGTTCAGATTGCCGGCCACCGCATGCAGCGAATCCCACACCGCCTCCCCTTCCAGGCGGCGGCGGTTCATGCGCCACAGGAGGCGATTGTCGGGGTCCTGCTGCCGGTGAGCACCGGTGGTGAAGCGGCTGTCGCGCCGGTAGGCGTCAGAGAGCATGATCAGGCGGTGCATCGACTTGACGCTCCATCCCCGATCGACGAACTCGGTGGCCAGCCAGTCCAGCAATTCGGGGTGGGAGGGCCGGTCGCCCTGGCGTCCGAAGTCGTTGGAGGTGCGGACCAGGCCTTGTCCGAAATGGCCCTGCCAGATGCGGTTGACCATGACCCGCGCCGTGAGGGGATGGGTGGGACGGGTCAGCCAGAGCGCGAAGTGTTTGCGGTAGCGGGGTCCGTGAGGTCCCATGGACAGCCGGTCGGGAACACTGTCATCGCGCAGCGCCGCCGGCAACCCCGGCTCGACGATCTCTCTTTTCAGAGACAGCTCGCCGCGGTTCAAGAGGTAGGTGTCGGGAACCAGCTCGGGCTTGAGGTGTCCCAGAACCGTGGCCGAGGGCACGTCGAAGAATCCGTCGTATTTCACCTTGTGCGAAGCATCCTCAAGAGGGATGTCGAGCACGGCCCTGGCCAGCTTTTGCATGGTGTTTTGATGGCGGGTCTTCTCCCCATCGGTGAGATGATCCTCGATGTTCATCTCCGTGTAGAACTGGGCCAGGGGTGCGGCCAACTCCAGCTCCCGGGCGGTACGCTCCTTCATGGGCACCTCGTAGGCGCGCACCACCTCGGGTGGGTATTCCTTCTTCTTGATTTCGATGACCCGGTCCTTGACCTGCGTTTCGAACCTCTGGTAGGAAGCTCTGGCTTCTGCCAGGGCGATCATGCGGTGGTAGTCTTCGCGGCGATGACCCGTGGACAGGCTGCTGACCACGGGGATGGTCTTGCGGGAACTGGCGGCGAAGACGGCCTGCAACTGAAAGTAATCCTTTTGGGTGAAGGGATCGAATTTGTGGTCGTGGCAGCGCGAGCACTCCAGGGTCAGGCCCATGAACGCCGCCGAGGTGGTGTCGATCGCGTCGGTGAGCCGTTCGTAGCGCAATCGTTCCGAGTCCAGGTGGGATTCCTGGATTTCCGGTCCGAAGGTATAGAGAGTGGTTCCGATCCTGGCTTCCATGTGCTCCAGCTTTTCCGGGGCGATGTCGTAGAAGCCCTCCATCTCCATGTTGTTGGGAAACAGCTCGTCTCCCGCGATCTGTTCCTGGACAAAGCGGTCGTAGGGCTTGTCTTCGTTAAAGGACTTGATCACATAGTCCCGGTAGCGCCAGGCGTTGGGATAGAAGACATCGCCTTCGAACCCCGCGCTGTCGGCGTAGCGGACGACATCCAGCCAGTGGCGCCCCCAGCGTTCGCCATAGTGGGAGGAATCCAGAAGCTCGTCGATGAGCTCTTCGAACGCGTCGGGGGAGGTATTCTCAAGGTACCGATCCACCTGGGCCGGAGTCGGCGGCAGACCCAGCAGATCGAAGTAGGCCCGGCGCAGCAGAGTGGCCTTGTCTGTCGCAGGAGCCGGTTCGAGTCCCTTCTCCCGCAGCTTGGCCAGGATGAAGGCGTCAATGGGATTGGAGGGGGCCTCGTCCAGTTCCGGTACAGCGGGACGGCGCGGTTTCTTCAATGACCACCAGGAGGGTTCTCCGGCGGCAGCGCCCGCTTCGGGGTAAGGCGCCCCCGCTTCGATCCATTCCTTCAGGATGGCCAGGTCTCCCTGGGGCAACGGCCGGCGGCTTCCGGGCGGCATCTTGGGTTCGCCGAGATGGGCGGCGGAACGGTAGAGCAGGCTCCGGGCGGCATCGCCGACAACGACGGCCGGCCCGCGGCCGCCTCCTTTCAGCAGGGCCTCTCTTTGCCTCAGGTCCAGGCCCGACATCTGGCCGGCTCCGTGGCAGGAGAGGCAGTGCTTCTGCAGAATGGCATGAGCCGCCTGGGCGGTGGAATCGGCGGCCGTGACCAGGCAAGGAATTCCCAGTAGAGCCAGAACTGCAAGACATTGAAGGGCTCGCACCGGAATACAGCCTCGCATGACGCTCCTCTGGAGTTGGAATCAGCCGTAATTATAGGATGGCAGACGCCGGTTTTCCACCACTAACCCGCATCTCCCCAGGCTGTTTGACAGCACTCGCAAGCGTCGGATATGATCGCTTTCGACTGGCCGGGACGGAAGGATGCCCGCTCGGGAAGGGAGGGTCCCCAATTGAGTACTCGCCGGATGGGTTCCGAGCTTACACGGATCAGCGACAAGGTTTTTTCAGGGGAGAGATTGTCTTTCGAGGAGGGAGTCACTCTCTATCGGACTTCGGACCTGCATTCCGTGGGGGCTCTGGCCAACCGGGTCCGGGAAAAATGGAACGGGAACGCCGGGTACTTCAACGTCAACCGGCACTTGAACCCCACCAACGTGTGCGTGGTTGACTGCAAGTTCTGCGGTTTCGCTCGCAAACCCGGCAAGGGCGGCTATACCATGTCGCTGGAGGAGGCCTATCATCACGCCTCCATGGGGTATAGCGAATCCGTGACCGAGTTTCACATCGTGGGCGGCCTGCATCCCTACCTCCCCTTCTCCTACTACACCGACCTGCTACGTGGCTTGAAGGAGCGTTTTCCCAAGGTTCATCTCAAGGCCTTCACCATGGTTGAGCTCGATTTCTTCTCCCGCCGAGCCAAGTTGTCCATCGATGAGACCATTCAGGCACTTCGGGAGGCGGGAATGGACAGTTGCCCCGGGGGAGGAGCCGAGATTTTCGCCGAGCGTCCCCGCGACATCCTCTGCGACCACAAGGTGTCGGGCGACCGCTGGCTGGAGATCGCCAAAAGGGTGCACCTCTGCGGATTGAAGTCGAACGCCACCATGCTCTACGGACACGTGGAGAGCGTGGAGGATCGAGTCGACCACCTGATCCGGTTGAGGGAGTTGCAGGACGAGACCCAGGGCTTTCAGTGTTTCATTCCGCTGGCCTTCCACCCGGCAAATACGCAACTGGATCACCTGCCCTCGCCAACCGCCATGCTGGACCTTCGAACCATCGCGGTCAGTCGTCTCCTACTGGACAATTTCCCCCACATCAAGGCCTATTGGATCATGATCGGCGCCAAGACAGCCCAGATCGGACTCCACTATGGGGCCGACGACCTGGATGGAACGGTGGTGGAGGAAAAGATCGTTCACATGGCCGGAGCCCAGACTCCCCTTGGCCTGACCCGCACGGAAATCGAGCATCTCATCCGCGAAGCCGGCCGGGAACCGGTTGAACGGGACACTCTCTACCGGCCGGTCAACCGCGTCGCCGCCGCCTGACCGGTAGTGCTGAAGCCTCGCCTGAAACATCCCCAAAAAGATATCCACGAAGGGCCACGAAGCAAGACGGCTCTGCTGCATGGGCAGGGCAGCAGCCCGGCAAGCCGGCGCGCGCCGCCTCCAGGAGCAAGAGAGATGGGGGGAGGCGCCCACCCGGGAGCGCGGGCGTCTCGCCCGCATGCTATGCCGTTGCGTGCCGCTCAGTTTCCCCGCGATGGGGCACCCGGGCACCCAGCTGGCGGGAACGGCATGGGCTGGGCCGAAGCGGGATCTTGACGCCGTTGCCGGTCGAGCCGGGTCGAGGAGATGGGCGAGGCTGTGCCGGATTTGTGCGGGCGGGACGCCCGCGCTCCCGGGGGACTTCATTCCGTGACGCCGTCGCGGCAAAGTGAAAAGTGAATTGTGGATAGTTATTCGAACCCCACGTGACGCATCTTGCCGGTCGTGCCGCAGTCCTTCAAGAAGGGTAACCAGGTCATCGGGCACTTGCCTGTTCCAGAATCCCACCTCCGACCACCCTTCACCCTTCAAACTTCACCCTTCAAACTTCAAACTTCGCACTTCAAACTTCTAAAGCCCCCGCTTCCTTAGCTCAGCCTTCAAGTCGAATGGTAGGAGGCGGTCTGTCCCGCAGTTCCCGGGTCCAACGGGTATGCTCGACCGAAAGGCCACGGTAGAAGGCCTCCATCTCGGCCAGGAATTGTGAAACATTGAGGCATAGGAAGCGGTTGGGGAGTTGCTGGAACCGCTCCCTTGCCTTGCGGTGGCAACTCAGGGCGCCTTCCAGATTCTCGTTCCCATAGTGATAGAGTGACACTGCCGACATGATGAGGGCCTGATAGAAAAGCTTCTCCTTTCCTTTGGCCTCCGCCCAGACCTCCTCCCAATGGTCGTGGCATTCGTAGTAGAAACGGCGGTTGAACAGTTCCAGTCCCCGATAGAAGTCGGCTGGATGAGGCTTGTTTTCCGAGTCCACTGGAGAAATCCTCCTCCCTCTGGCAGCGCGCCTGCCTTTGTTGCATAATCATGGAGAGTTTCGCAAGGGTGATGAAGAAGAGGTTGAAATGATCGGGATATCGAAGCAGATGTTGACGTTGGTCCTGTGCCTGTTATTCGTGGTTGGAACCCTGGTGTCCGACGACGTTCAAGACAGGGAACGAGCCGCCGAGGAAAGGATTATCGGCTTTCTGAAGACCCATCTCGAGCCGGGCAGGGCCGTACTGATTACGGAGCTCCACCAGCGTTTCACCGAACCGGAGGAGCGCAGGGTTCTCAGTCGACTCTACAACATCTTCTTCAAGGTGCCTCACTTCGTGGCCCAATACTATGCCGTCCACAAAAGGCCGCCCCTGCTTCGCGAAATCGCCGAGCAATTCAATTTGCGTATCCAGGGTGAGGTCGACGTGATTCTCCGGATCGTAGAGTACGATCGGAGGGTGCCCCAATTCTTCAAGAGGGACCCGGAAAGCGGTGAGATCGCCTCGGTGGACTTGGAACGAATCAAAGCCGACCCCCGCTTCAACAAGATCGTCGAGCGTTCCATCGCCGGTTGGGAAGGGAAGGAGGCGCCTCAATTCAACGTCCGGCTTCTGGACGGGGACGAGCTCAGCCTCGATTCCAGGCAAGGAATCCGCCTGGTCTACTTCTGGTTTACCCACTGTCCCCCCTGCGTCAAGATCACTCCCCACCTGGTTTCCCTGCAGGAACAGTTCGGATCGCGGAACTTTACCGTCATCGGTCTGAATGCCGACCGGGTCTTGGACTTGGGATACCCCGACTCGGAACGCGCTGCCTATCTGGACAAGCACAAGATCAATTTCCCGGTGGGTCATCTGACCGCGGAGGTTCAGGAGGCGTATGGAGGGATCCAGCTGTTCCCCAGCTTGTTTCTGGTAGACGAGAACGGGTTGATTCGCCACCACTTCGTCAACTATCAGGATGAGCCAACCTTGGAAAAAGCAATCCGATCCGTTCTTTGAACGATCCTCCGATCCTTGCGGAGCGCAACCGGCCGCCTGTCTCCGCAAACCTTCCGAAGAGCGCTTGAACAACAGCCGAAATTTCAGCCGACAGTGAGCAGTGGGAGCCGGATGCCTGTCTTGGGGCGGTACGGCGGGGTCGATCTCGATCGAGTCTACTTCAGAAACGGGTTGTGGTGTTTCTCCTCTCCTATGGTCGTGGGTGGACCGTGGCCGGGGTAGACCAGGGTACGGTCGTCCAGTTTCAGGAGGCGGTTCCGAATGGATTCGATGATGTCTCTGTAGGAACCTCCCCAGAGATCGGTTCTTCCGATACCCATTTGAAACAGTGTGTCTCCGGCGAACAGTCGGCCGGTTTGCTCTGCCAGATGCAGGCAGAGGCTGCCCGGGGTGTGGCCCGGGGTAAAGAGCACCTCCCCGGATTGTCGTCCGAATGAGATCCGATCGCCCTGGTGGACAAAATTGTCGATCTCGGTGGTGGGCGGTGTCGACACTCCCATCCAGGAGGCTTGCATCGGCAGGTTTCGGTACAAGGCCAGATCCCTTTCATGCAGTAGGGCCTCGGCGCCTGTCTTTTCCTTCAAGGCCTCCAGATCTCCCACGTGATCGATGTGGGCATGGGTGCTGAGCAGATACCTGACGCTCAAGCCATGCTTCTGGATGAGAGGAAGAATCAGCTCCACCTCATCCCCGGGGTCGATCACCAGGGCCTCTCGGGTTTCCTCACACCCCAGGATGTAGCAGTTGCACTGCAAGGGCCCCACGGCCACCTGTTCAAAAATCACTTGCGACCTGCCTTCAGACTGCGGCGGGAGCCAGTCTGGATGAGTAGAGGGGAAATTGCTCCGATAGATCTCTGACTTGATCCCGAATTTTCTTCTGAACCTCCACAATTTCAATATGGTCCAGCACCTCTCCGATCCACCGGCCGATGAGTTGCATTTCGGACTCGCCCATTCCTCGCGAAGTGAGCGCGGGAGTGCCCAATCGTATCCCGCTGGTCACCAGCGGGGGATGGGGATCGAAAGGGATGGCGTTTTTGTTGATGGTGATTCCGGCCCGGTCCAGGGCGAGTTCCGCCTGCTTGCCGGTGATTCCCTTGGAAAACACATCGACCAGAATCAGGTGAGTGTCGGTTCCCCCGGACACCAGGCGGTACCCGCTCTCCAGGATGCTGGAGGCCAACGCCTCCGCATTTCGCTTGACCTGCCGGATGTAGCGTCTGAATTCGGGTTGCAAGGCTTCCTGAAGGCAGACGGCCTTGGCAGCGACGACATGAACGAGGGGGCCGCCTTGAGTCCCGGGGAACAGCAGGCGGTTCAGGTTCCTGGCATGGGCCTGTCGGCACAAGATCATTCCTCCGCGCGGTCCCCGCAACGTCTTGTGGGTTGTGGTGGTGACGAAGTCGCAGTGGGGAACCGGACTGGGGTGCTCGCCGACGGCGACCAGGCCTGCAGTGTGGGCCATGTCCGCCATCAGCAGGGCGCCGCTTTCGCGAGCGATCTCACCCATTCGCTTGAAGTCGATTTCGCGGGGGTAGGCGCTGGCTCCGGCCACGATGAGCTTGGGTCGGTTTCGCAGGGCCAGTTCAGCCAGGGCATCGTAGTCGATCGTTTCCGTGTCCTTCCGGACCCCATAAGGAACGATGCGATACATCCTGCCGGAGAAGTTCAGCGGATGGCCATGGGTGAGGTGTCCCCCGTGGGACAGGTCCATGCCGAGTACCGTCTCCCCGGGCTTCAAGACCGTCATGTACACGGCTACGTTGGCCTGGGTTCCGGAATGGGGTTGCACGTTGGCATGTTCGGCGCCGAACAGTTGCTTGGCCCTGTCGATGGCCAACTGCTCCACCACGTCGGTAAACTCGCAGCCCCCGTAGTAGCGGCGTCCGGGATAGCCCTCCGCATACTTGTTGGTGAACACGCTGCCGGTGGCCTCCAGGACGGCCTCGCTCACGAAATTCTCCGAGGCAATAAGCTCCAGTTGGTTGGCCTGACGCCGAGTTTCCCGGTCGATGGCGTCGGCAACCTGCGGGTCGACCAGCGCAAGGCTCTTGGCAAGTTCGGGGTTGATGGCCACGGATGCTGCCCCTTGAGAATGAATGTATTCCCGGACGCCAGCCCGGGGAGGTATCCTCACCAAGTCCGGCCTCTCAGCATTCAAATGTTAACCAACAAACCCAATGCTGACAAACCAATAATCGGAGGGGATTGGCTCTCTTTCCGCTTCTGGCGGGGGCTTTCGGGAATTCGGGCCGGCTCCGAATCTTTTGCCGTCAAATATGTTATCTTCTAGCCCGGCCTTCATTTACCTGGCTGTCGGATGAACGTACCAAGGCCGAACCGGGGCGGTGAGTGGTTCCCGGCGGGAGAGCCTTGAGACGCCATCCACGCTCGAGGGCTTCCGGGTGCCGACGGTCCGATTGGATGGACTTTCCTGCTGAGGAGTCGGAATGCGCTGGAGTCAAATTTTCATCCCTACCCTGAGAGAGGCTCCTGCCGAGGCCGAGGTGCCGAGCCATATTCTGCTCCTGCGAGGGGGATACGTTCGGCAGCTGGCTTCGGGGATTTATTCCTACCTGCCTCTGGCCCAGCGGGTGGTGCTCAAGATCACCCGGATCATCAGGGACGAGCTCGATCGCATGGGCGCCCAGGAATTTGCATTGCCCGCCCTGCACCCGGCTGAAATCTGGCAGGAGAGCGGCCGGTGGGAAGGCATGGGACCGAACATGTTTCGTCTCAAGGATCGCTCCGACCGGGACATGTGCCTCGGTATGACGCATGAAGAGGTCTTTGCATCCATCGCTCGCAACGAGCTGCGCTCTTATCGCCAACTGCCCCAGATCTGGTATCAGATACAGACCAAGTTCCGGGATGAGCCTCGGCCCAAGTCGGGCTTGCTGCGTGTGCGGCAGTTCACCATGAAGGACTCCTACTCGTTCGACGTCGACTGGGAGGGCTTGGATCGGAGCTATCGAAAGCACTACGACCTCTATTGCCGCATTTACGACCGCTGCGGGCTCCGGTATCGAGTGGTCGAGGCCAGCAGCGGCATGATGGGCGGAAGCCAGTCCCATGAATTCATGGTGCTGACCGATGCCGGCGAGGACATGGTCGTCCACTGCGCCTGCGGTTACGCCGCCAATCTGGAGAAGGCGACCGCGGAGCTGGAACCGCTACAGGATGAAGCAGGACCCGATTCCCCCCAACCGGTTCCCACTCCCGGCCAGAAGACCATTGACGACATTTCCCGATTTCTGGGAATTCCTGCTTCCCGTCAGATCAAGTCCCTAATCTATCGGTTTGGCAATCAACCCTTGCTGGTTCTGGTTCGAGGAGACCATCAGCTCAATGAAGCCAAGCTGCATGCGGTGTTGGGGGGCGAGGCCCATCCGGCCCTGCCGGAGGAAATTCCGGCGGTGGCTGGCGCCGACGCCGGTTCCCTGGGTCCGGTGGAGGTGGCGGGCCTGCGTATCCTTTCCGACCACGCCCTGCATGGAAGACGGAATCTAACCTGTGGAGCCAACCGGAATGACTTTCACCTCTCCGGTGTGACCCCCGGGCGGGACTACCAGGCCGAGTATTTCGACTTGCGTGTGGTTCAGGCCGGAGAGGCGTGCGCCCGATGCCGCTCGCCGCTGAGTATCCACAAGGCCCTGGAGGTCGGTCACATTTTCAAGCTCGGAACCAAGTACTCGGAGAGCATGGGAGCCACCGTTCTCAACTCGCAGGGCAGGGAAGTTCCCGTGGTCATGGGGAGCTATGGGATCGGAGTGGAAAGGATTCTTGCAGCCGCCATCGAAAGCGGTCACGATGACGACGGAATCATCTGGCCACGTGCCATCGCCCCCTTCGACTGCCTGATTTGTGTGGTCAATGCCAAGGACGGCGCCGTGGTCGAGGAAGCGGAGAAGGCCTACCGCGATTTACAGGAACTGGGAGTCGAGGTTCTGCTGGACGACCGGAAGGAGCGTCCGGGGGTCAAGTTCAAGGATGCCGACCTGGTAGGGATTCCCTACCGGATCAATTTCGGGAGCCGCAAGCTGGCCATGGGAAAGGTGGAGTGGGTGGAACGAGCTACCGGAAAGATTACGGAAGTCGATCTGGTCAAGCTGGGCTCCCATGCACGAAGCCTGCTTTTGGCCGACGGCTGTCCGACAGTCGCATAGAGCCGGTAAACATCCCCGCCTGCCGGGCTGAGGCTTTCGGGCACGGAGCCGTTACCGGGGTTGGTTGGATGACACCCGTCGTATCGATGCCCGCAAGGTATGGATACTCCTGGGAGCGAGGGCGAGATTCAATTTGGACCCGGCTTCCGGAGTGAGTTCGACAGCCCGAATGTCTTCTTCCGCGGAAGTTCTGAAGACCTCGATGTCTTCCAGCCTGTATCCGCGGAGCTCGATTACTTCGTCGACCGCTTCTTCCTTTGCATTGACCAGGACCACAACCAGTTGACGCTCGGTTGGGTTTCGGAAAGCCGCTGCTGGTGTGCTGCCTCCGGTTGAGAAAACCCGAGCGGCGCCTCTGGGGATGAACCGGCTGAACTGGACAAGGGCGCGGAAACGCTTGGGAGCGCGGAATCCGGTGCCGGTGCCTTCGAGCAAGCCCAGGCGTCCCGGCTGAGTGTCGGTGGCCAATATGGGGCCGTAGAGCCAGGCCCGACACCCCCGCAACAGGTCGCCAATCAGGGTTTGGGCCAGGTCGAGCGCGTCATCCATTTCATCGCTGTTGCCCGCCGGAGATGTGAATTGAGTCTGCCACAGGTTGAAGTTATGGCGTCGTACCAGTTGGTCGACAGCATCGGCCCCGGGGTTCGGCTCCACTGAAGACTGGACTCCCACATGGGAGAGCAAAGGCCGAACCTCTCGATCATCCATCATCGTTTTCAGGAAGGGTAGCGTCTCTCTCCAGTCTGCCTCCGGAACCATGAGTCGGGTCCGGATTCTTTTCTCCCGGAACCTCTCGCCGACCCTCTTGACCAGGTCCCTCAGTTGGTTTGCCCCATACTGGCAACCCACGGGCAAGTCCTCTCTGTCGGGCCGGTTCTGCAAGCTCACCACGTGGACGGGTTGGCCTCGCAGCTTCTCATAGTACTCGACGTAACCCACCAGGTATTCCGCCAGGTCACGGTAGTGTTGAGCCAGGAGGGACCCCGAGCCATCCAGCGCCTGATTGCTCTTCCAGGCGGGCGGGGGAGTCCAGAGACAACTGCTTAACAGCACATCCTGACGCTTCCTGGCCTGTCGAAGCAGCGAGAACTGCGCATTCTCTCTTTCGTCGCCTCCGAACGAAAAGGTCAGGCCGGTCAGTCTCAAGCGGGCGGTAATGGGGATTCGTTGTCCGGTCCACCCGATTTCGTTTCTCAGGATGTTCAGGCCCGCTTCCCTGGGGCTGAAGAGCAGGTCGAAGAGCCTGAGGCGTTCCGCCGAGGGGAGGTTGTGGATTTCCTGGGCGCTGCCGTTGGAACCGCTGACGCCAAACCCGTCGATCCGCTGAAACCGGATCTGGGGTTGAATCAAGATGGGCTTGGATTGTCCGGATAAGGCCGGAGCCCAGGCCAGAAGAAGCAGGCCCAGAACCGTTGTTGGAAGGAGCTTGCCTGTAGAAGTCTTACCTTGCACGGGAAAGCGCCTCGCCGACGATGGTTGCGATCTCTTTGCGCAGGGCTCGGACGTCGCCCTTGCCGTCGGGGTGGAGACGGCTGGTCAGAACGATGAGGTAGGACTGGATTTCAGGGTCCAGCCACAGGGAAGTTCCGGTAAAGCCCGTGTGTCCGTAAGAGTGTGGCGAGAAATGTGCACCCTTTGGCGAAGAATAGCGGGACTGAATGTCCCATCCCAATCCTCGAATGTCCGATTTGCCCGGCGGAGATTGCGGGGAGACCATTTGCCGGACCAACCGGGGTTCAAGCACCCTGGAGTCCTCCAGCCATCCCTCGTTCAGCAGCATCCGGCAGTAGCGGGAAAGGTCGCGGGCGTTGGAGAAGAGGCCGGCATGACCGGCAACCCCGCCCATTGTGGATGCCAGGGGATCATGGGCCTGACCTCGCAGGAAACTCCCGTCATCCCCTTTTTCGGTGGGAGCGATACGGTGGTGTTCGCCTGGGGGAGGGCTGAATCCTGTCTCAACCATTTTGAGCGGGGAGAAGACTCGGGAGTGAACGAACCGGTCCAGGGGTTCTCCGCTCACAACCTCTATCAACTTGCTCAGCAGGATGAATCCGAGGTCGCTGTAGATGAAACGGCTTCCCGGCGTGGCTGACAGGTCGGAGTGGTAGATCTTGTCAATGACCGCTGAGGCAGCTTCGGGCCCTTTTGCGCGGAGACGGAAATAGGGCGCCAATCCGGAGTAGTGGGTCAGCACCTGCCGGAGGGTGATGGTCTCTTTCCCGCTCCTGCCGAAGCCCGGGAGATACTTGGACACCGGGTCGCCCAACCTTACTTTTCCGTCCTGAACCAGGATCAGGACGCCCGGCGCGGTGGCCACCACCTTGGTCAGGGAGGCCAGGTCGAATCGGGTTGCCAGGGTCATCGGCTCGGGCCGGGGTTCCAGGCAGCGGTGGCCATAGGCCTTTTCAAAGAGAATGTGGCGGCCTTGTCCCACTAGCACCACCGCGCCGGGTATCCGGCCATTGTCGATGGCCCGGTGTACGACGCCGTCGATCTTGGCCAATGGCGAGGGGCTGTCTCGGGGGCCGGCCACTGACCGAACGGAGAGCGATGGGCCTGAAAGGACGGCGGCCAACAGGAGGAGGAGCGCCGGGTATTTCCGATGGAGATCAGACAACGGTTGGGCTTCCACGGTGGATTCGAGCGGTTGGCTATCTTAGTGTTTTCAATTTTTCGGAGCAAGCTCTATTCAGCGGGAACATTTTGGCTACCGGCGCGGTCTATAGGGTCGAGTCTTGTCTTTCAATCCGAATGCTTGGTATCTTGGACGAAACACCCGAAGACAAGGCAGGCTGGGAGAGAGGCTCTTGCTCAATTGCGAGATAGGGTTGGATTTCCTGGAAAATGAACCGGCCCTGGTCGATGGATTGCAGGTTGGGTCCCAGGAGGCGTTCGAGACACTGGTTCGTCTCTACCAGGCTCCCATCTACAACCTTGCCTACCGGATTCTGGGAGATTCGGCGGAAGCCTCGGAAGCGACCCAGGAGGCCTTTGTCAGGATTTACAAGGGTATCGGTCGTTTCCGCGGAGAATGCGGTCTCAAGACCTGGATCTACAAGATTGCGGTTTCAGCCAGCCTGAACCGCCGTCGTTGGTGGAAGCGCTGGAAGGACCACGTTCCGGTATCGCTGGATAACCCGCTACCCTCGTACGGCGAAAGCCCCAGGTTGCTGGAAGTCCCCGATCGAGGACAAAGCCCGGAAGCCGTCTGCGCCAGGCGGGAGATCGAGCAGGCAGTCCAGCGAGCGCTGGACGCCTTGCCTGCCGAGTATCGTACAGTCATCGTCTTGAGGGATGTCGAGGGGCTTACCTACGAGGAGATTGCAGAAACCTTGGCTATCTCCATGGGGACAGTGAAATCACGTTTGTGGCGTGCCCGGTCCCAGCTCAGGCAGAGGTTGCGCGGCCTGATCGAATAAGGGTCCGGAGTGTCTTGGGGAAACCGAGACCTCCGAGGTGTCAAACTCGAGGGAGACAGCAAATGACCTGCAGAATGGCCCTCAGAGCGATTCAGAGCTATCTGGATAACGATTTGTTTGGGCGACGGAGGTTTGAGATGGACCGTCACCTGGAGGATTGTGCATCCTGCCGGCGGACATTGGACGAGTTTCGGTCACTGCAGCAGGTGATGCGAAAGTTGGATCGCCAGCCTCCTCCGCCGGAGCTCGAGATAAGGATAAGGGTGGCTGCCTCGATCCACGGAGAGAGAATTTCTCTGAAGCAACTGGTCAACAAGCTGGGCGATCTGATGAATCCCCTGGCCGTTCCGGCCTTCAGCGGCGTTTTCCTGACCTGCCTGACCTTTGTCGTCCTTTTGAGCACCCTGTTCAGCGGCGCCAGCCTGGGCTCCGGCGACTCCGACTCGGCCCTGGGACTGTTCACCGAGCCTCGCGCCAGGTCTCTGACAATGATGCCTGTCGTGTTTGGCGCCGATTTGCCGTTTGTAACCCAGCCGGTCACCGTGAGGACTCTGGTCGGCGAGGATGGCCGGGTGATCGACTATACGGTCCTGAGCGGGCCTCAAGATGAACAGAGTCTGGAATTCCTGGATCGATTCCTCTATTTCGGCGTAAACATGGACCCCGCCACGTTTCTAGGTCGTCCCACCGTCGGCACCTTCGTGATGACCTTGAGTTTCTACCCCACCACCCAAGACAGGATCGACGTCCGAGGCTAGCCCGCGTTTCTGTCCGTCAAAGCCCTTTTTGGGGGGAGCCGGGTCGCGACAATCCATCCTGTCCGTCCATATCAATCCATCTGCCCCGCTCAAGGCCAGGATCAAACGCCGGGGATCGTCGATTCCGGAATTCTGATGCCTGATCGGGGAGTCTCGGCCACAGATTTCGCCCCAAGTCCAAAATCCACAATCTACCGAGCCTTTTGCGACATTCGGCAACGGGACGTTTACCGGGAATGGCCACAAAAGGCACAAAAACACAAATTGTGTGCCTTTTGTGCTTTTTGTGGTTTGACAGTTTTTTTTCACCAAGTCGCAACCAAATTTGAAAAAGGCAGAACCTCAGGTTTGCCGGCAGGATGACCCGCCCCGCTGCGAATTTTGCAAAAGGCTTTACAATCAACCGGGCCGGCATTCCCCGCGGGTCCCTCATGGTATGATTCCGGGTTTGTCGGCTGGCGCGGAGACTCAATGGCTCTCAAGTGGATCGCTGCAGACATCGATGGCACCATCCTGGATAGTTCCAGCCGACTGCCTTCGGGAAACGTGACGGCGATTCGCCAGGCTCGGGACCGTGGAGTCGAGGTGGTTCTGGTGACCGGCCGTCGCTATGGCGCCGCCGTCTGGGTTGCCGAGGCTCTGGGGTTGTCCTCTCCGCTCATCGTCAACAATGGAGCCATGATCGTGTGTCCGACTCGGTCGCGGCGGCTGGCCCGGTGGTTTCTGGCGCCCGAGATCGCGACCGCCATACTGTCCGCCACCTCCGACTACACCCACTGCACGGTCTTGCACAAGGACAGGCCTGCCGCTGGACAGATGGTGGTGTGTTCCCGACCCCGGACGAACGGACAGTTGCACCACTATCTGAACAAGGCTCCAGGGGTGACGGTTCAAGTGGAGTCACTCCAGAGCGAGATTGACGGCGATTTGATCGAGATCATGTTCAGCGGTCCGCTCAGAGTGATGGAAGCCGTAGAAGGGCGGCTCAAGGAATCCGGATTCGAGCAGCATGTGAGAGTCGCAAAGACCTATTACCGGGAAAAGGACCTGGGAATTATCGATGTATTGAACAAGGATTGCTCCAAGCGTTCCGCCCTGGACTTTTTGGCGAGGTCTCATGGCGTTCGGTCAACCGAAATCATGGCCATTGGAGACAATCACAGCGATCTGGAGATGCTGGAATATGCCGGGGTGGGTGTGGTGATGGCTAACGGCGTGGCGGTGCTCAAGAATCGCGGGTTTTACGAGACAGCATCCAATAACGATTTGGGTGTCGCCCGGGCGATTGGTCGGTTTGTTTTCCAGAAAACAGTGGGGTGCGGGAGCGGCTCAGCGCCACCGAGGCCTTCCGGCGGCTGACCGGCCCCTGACTGGGAGGTTTTGTTCTCCCTATTCTATTACAGGAGCCTTTCATGGGATCGTCATGGCTGCCCAGGGTCGGCCTGGTGCTGATACTGTGTGGATCTGCCGCCAGCCTGTCCGCCACGGAGATGGTCTACTTCAAGAATGGACGCAATATGACCATACAAGGCCACCGGATGGGAACGGACACGGCCGTGCTGACTCTCCTTGGCGAAGGTCGCTTGGAGGTCCCTGCCGATTGGATCGAACGTGTCGTCCCGCTCCACCGGGAGCCGCCGCGCTCCGAGGCACAGGCAGTGCCGGTCGGACCGTCTCCCCAGACTACGCTCTCCCAAGGAGAACTCGATCGGATCATCCGACAAGTTGCCGGCAGGCACGGCCTGGACGCAGAACTGGTGCGATCGATCATTCGTGCGGAATCCAATTTCGATCCTCTGGCGGTGTCCGTCAAGGGCGCCAGCGGACTGATGCAGCTCATGCCGGCAACCGCTTCAACCTATCGTGTCAAGGACGTTTTCGATGCCGAGGAGAATGTCGAAGCAGGGGTCAGATATCTGAAGCATCTGATGGGTGAGTTCAACCGGAACCTCCTGATGGTTCTGGCCGCATACAATGCCGGCCCTTCCACCGTAAGGAACCATCAGGGGATTCCGCCCTTCGCCGAAACCCGCGAATACATCCGCAAGGTCCTTCAATTTTATCGGGGCGAGCGACGGTAGTTGGCGCTCTCATTCTCACCGTGAGGTGCCTGCGCCCTGTGCCCTGAAGTTTCCCCACAAAGCACTGCAGGACATTGGGGACGAGTTGGTTCCCATCCTCTTGCCCACATTTCTCACCAGGGCACGCCCAGCGCCGTGTGTAACCGCAAGACGTACCAATCAGACCGATGAGGTGCTGAAAACAGATGGACTTTCCTCTATGAATCGAGCGGCCTGGTGAGAAATGCGGGCTAGCGCACGGCCCGTGAGAAATGCGTCTGGTCTAGCCTCGCTTCCGGAAGATCATGGAGGTTCCGGAAGACCTGGGGCGCCGCTTCCGGAAGAGCTGCCAATAACTGTCCTGGATAAAGTCGGTTGGTTTGTAACCGAGTTTGGCCGACAACGCCAGAATGTCTCGGGCAGATCCCTCGATTTCGAGAAAGTTGCCGATGGGGGTTTCGTCGAAGGTCACCGTCAGTTTCTTTCCGGAGGTCTTGACGGACTCGAGGACAGTGCGAAACTTCTGGTATCGGAAGCTGGGTTCGAAGCCGAGACTTCGCAATAGCTGCCGGACAACCTGGGCATCGCCGAGCTCCGTTTCCAGTTCCTGACGTATCTTGTAGCGGGTGGAGTGCCGTGATGGAGTCTTCAGAGTGATCCAGGCGCGGTCGCCGAAGGATCGTACCCGCAGGAGTTGGCGGCGCCGGGCCAGGGACCGGTCCGGGTAGTCGAAAATCCAGTTATCCTCGAAGGCTCGAGGCATTCGGATCCGGAAACCGAGTTGAACGAGTCGATCACGCACCTTGGGAAGGTCGGCCAACTCGATTTTGACTTCGGTCTCGATGGACTTGCCCGGCGCGTTTTGATGTGCTCCGGATTTCATTGGCAAGGCTCTCCAGGTGGGCGACCGACGCCGAACCTATTATGGCTGAGCGGTCAAGGCATTCCAATCCGCATGGGGTGTCCTCCGGGGCCATCGCGCGCTGATCCACCAACGCAGGGGCAACGCCGGTGGGTGCCCGACTGTTCGCGGCCGCCCCATACATCCCGAAGTCGGGTGTCCACAAGGGATGCCCCCACATCCCGGATCGTGTGCGTCATGGACGTGTGTTGTGAACGTTGACAACGATTTGTGGAGATGCTACAACCGCCGGGTAGCGTTGGTCGAATCTTCTTCCTGTCGGTTCGCGTCTTCTGGGAGGTCGTCTAACGGTAGGACAGCAGACTCTGGATCTGCCTATCGGGGTTCGAATCCCTGCCTCCCAGCCAAATTCCTCACGCGCTTCCCGTTCCGGTTGCCTGCCCCGTATTCACTTCGTGGACAATCTTCGTTTCCAGTTGGGGAAAGCGAGCAATGCGGGCTATTGCAGCATTGCGCGGCGAGTGGCTGCCAACGTCGACCGCAACGATTCCTGGGGTACCTCCCGAATAAACGGTTTCATCAGCCAAGCCAATCCCATGGGAATATCCCGGGAGGGTGAGATCGTAGACAACTCCACATAGAGCCCCCGGTTTGTCTCCTCCAGCCTCCAATAGGCGTTGAGTCTCCAGAGGAATCCACTGTCTTCCTCAGACGGCAGTTGGATTTCGTCGGGTTCGCCGGCATTCCTGACTTCAGTGATACGAGTGCTACGAGACCGAATGTAGGCGCGTCCGGCGCCTGCCTCACGGATTTGAACTTCGTGTTCCGTGTTAAGCACCACCGTCAGCACGTTTTTTTTCACCAGCCGCAGATAGGTCGTCAAGCGATCGCCGTTGCGGGACAAGAGCCTAGCCCGCATTTCTCACCAGGGGGCATGATCATGGCGCAGGAATTATCCCTTCAGCGCGTGCTCGCGACCGAAGAGCGTAGCGGTTTCTACGGTCGAGGGAGCCTGTGCGCGCTGAAGGGAAAAGGACAAGCCAGGGCATGCCCAGCGCCGTCTGTGATGCGCAAGCCCTTGACATTGAGCCAATCAAGGTGTCGAAGAGAATCTACTTCTTGTAATGCCTCCAGCGGCCTGGTGAGATATGCGGGCTAGAGTCGACAACGTCCGGATAGATGTCTCGGTGGCGGTCATAGTCCTGAAGCAGTTTCAGAGTCTTGGGCAGCGACCCTCCGGGGATGAATACGGCCCCGGTCCAGTTCTGGATGATACCGCCCGGCACGGCCACCTCCCCCCCCGGCGTCCTGCTCAATCACGATCTCACCCGTTTCAACCATGGATCGGTTGCGCGGCGGATCGTCATTCCATAGAAACGGCCGCCGGCCGTTCATCCCTTGTTGGTAAAGATCTTCCTGGATTCCTATATATCCTTGGAAGGCCTGGACCGTTTCGGCCCCCAGCTTGACGGTTGGAAGGGATTGTCCGGAGCAAGGAAAGATTGCCGCCAGGAAAACCGGGAAAACCGTCAACGCACACAGGAAATGTCCGCTGATTCTCACCCTGATACTCCCTGTCGCCATGTGGCTACGAGGCGCCTTTCATGGAGATGTATGCTCTTGCGTGGGGGTTTTCCATGCCTGAGGTCGGGGGTAGGGCTATGCGCCATTCCCGGACTCGCCTGCAGCACTCTGCTCTCACCTGTTCCGCGTCGTTGGGGAGGGACAGCGCCTGCCGACACGCCACTACTCAATACTCGCTTATCCGGATACGGGAGGGACAGGATTTTTGTGAGACACCCCCCCGAGCGCACGCCCGGGGGCTCAAAAAGGCCGCAAATCCGTCCTGCGGATGCAGCCGTAACCGTAGGTCCAGGGAGGCTGTGAGCTCAATTCACAGTTCTTGTGGAAAATCCTGTGGAAAAACAGGGTCTGAGGACTGGAACTCGTTGATTAGCAATGAAAAAGACCAAGCTGCACACAAATAGGTGTATTGTTGTAAGTTATTGAATATAAACATCTTAATAAATCACGCCAAAATCAGCGTTCCTGTCGGAGAACATTCCGTCGGAACCCCTGCAATAACTGGGTTTTCCACAATCGGATTACGGGAATGCCCCACTGGGAGGGGGTTTTGGAGGTCCGATCCGTGTAGATCCAATAGCTGCAAGGCTTTCGCCCGGAAGGACGTGAAAAAGAGATGTCTTCCATGTTACGGATCGTCTCGCGGGAGGGTGCCGTTATGGGTGGCCGGAAAGGGGTGCCGGCGGGAGAGAGCGGGGAACGACGGCCAGGCTTGATCAGGTCGCTTGAACGATTGTGAGATACCTGTGGAGGCAATTTTCCAGGCCGTAGTCGAGGGAATCCACGGCGATGGCATGGCCGATGGAAACTTCGAGGATTCCGGGGATGGTCAGGAAGAGGCTCAGGTTCTTGAGGTTCAAGTCGTGTCCTGCATTGACTCCCAGGCCGAGTTGCCGGGCATGGAGCGCAGCGCTCCGGTAGTTGTGCAGTACTTCGTCCTGAAAGGCTCCTCCGAACGCATCCGCATAGGCCTCGGTGTAGAGCTCGATGCGATCGGCGCCCGTTGGCGGTACCCGGTCCACTTGAGCCAGGTCAGGGGCCAGGAAGAGGCTTGCACGGATTCCGGCTTCCTTCAGGTCCGCGATGATGGGCTGAAGTCGGTTTCCGTCCCGGCGCAGATCCCATCCGTGATCGGAGGTCAGTTGCTGGGGAGCATCGGGGACCAGCGTGCACTGGGTGGGCTTGACCTTCTTCACGATGTCCAGAAAAAAGGGCGTTGGATTTCCTTCGATATTGAACTCGACCGATTGCTCGGCGGCTACCGCGGCCAGATCGAACACATCCTGGTATCTCGTGTGGCGCTGGTCGGGCCGGGGATGAACGGTGATACCGTGAACACCGGTCCGGACGCAGCGCTGAGCCATGGCGACCAGGTTCGGCAGGTCCTTGTCTCGAGAGTTTCTCAGCAGAGCGAACTTGTTCAGGTTGACGCTGAGCTTGGTCATGGTTTCTTTTGGGTGCCGGGCCCGAGACTTCATTCCACGGCCAGACCGAAGCGGGTCGCCCTCGCCTGTGGCCGGCGCCTGTGGAAACGAACAACAGCCTTGGGCGAAAAAAGGCTCCAAGACATCCTAATGATCTTGCCTCGGATTTTCCAGGCTCGGATTCAACCCGAAATAGGGGAGAGTCCCATCGGGTTGGCCGTGCCCCCGTCTCCGACGTTGGGTGCGAGCTGGTGAACAATGCTGTCTAACCACAAAAGGCACAATAGTCACCATTGGTGTTTTTGTGCCTTTGTGGCCATTCCCGGCAAACGTCCCGCTGCCGAATCTTGCAAAGGCTCTACTTGATTGAACATGGATACACAGGATAAACAGGATAGTCAGGACGAGTGGCTGAGGCACAGGAAGCGGACTCGCTCAATGATCGGGTTCGTGCTTGAAGTCCTCCATGAGCTTGGAACCGGGTTTGGGAATCCTTCTTGGAAGCAGGGGCGATCGTTGAACTCAAGACGGTGGAAACTCTCGCCAAATAATCCTGTTTATCCTGTCCATCCATGTTGATAAACCATCTACTGATGCTTGCCCTTGAACCGGTTTCGCGATACCTGGCGCCAGGGAAAGGAGATCGGTCGGGTCAGCTTGATTTTCCGAAGTTCTCCGGCGGAAGACACCTGACGGTTGGTTCAAGAGGAGGGTTCAACTGCGACGCTCAGACGGCTATTGAAAGAACGCTGTCCGCAGACATAGAATGCCTGAGCGGGCGGACGGAACTTGCCGGGGGTGGGCGCGAGTGGCCTTGAAGGGCTCCAGGGGCTGAGGGTCAGAGCTCAGTCCCGGGTCGGTAAGGAGAAACGATGGTGCAAATCCCGTCAAGTCATCCTCTGAGTCAACTGTTTCGGCATCTGGTCGGGAGACGATTTTGCCGCGATGCCGGTGTCCGGGATGCCGAGGCCTGCAGTTACGTTTCGGAGGTCCTGATCCGGTTCACCCATATCGAGAACCTCTACAGAATTCGCAATGCTCGAGGACGCAGGTTGGAAGATGTGGCCGAAATGCTATTGGAATCCAATCCCCTGCTGGACGGGCGCTCGTTCGACCGCGAGCGCGAGGTAAGGCGCCACATAGGGGACTACACTCTATTTTTTGCAGGCATATTTCCGGAACGATTGGAGCACTTGCCTCGACTCAAGCGGCTGTCCCTGGACGTGTTTGTCGACTATATCCGGGCCGGAAAGGAGTCCTACGGTATAGTTTCCGCTTTCAACCTCTTCGAATATCGAAGAGAAGCGTCGCTGTTCCGGCGCCTGGCCGATGGCTTCGAGCAGTGTGTCTACGGTTTGAACCTGGTCAAGAGAGACCTTGAAACCCTGCAGCGAACACATTATTGCCTCTGGCAGGAAGCCCTGGATTAACCCTGAGCCGCTATTGAAAGCGGCTCCAAGATGAGTCACGCAATGGGGGAAGATGATGAAATCCGCTATTAGACTGATGTCGGTGGCCGGGCTCCTGGCAGGATTCTGCCTGCCTCTGACGGGAGCTGAACCGGAACTGGTCTCGGTGACAAAAATTTGGGATCGGGCGCCCCACAACGCCTTCACCGACCTGATTCGTTTCCGCGACCAATGGCTGTGCACCTTTCGCGAAGGCGACTACCACGGAAGCCGGCCGACCCGGGAGGTGATGCCCGAAGGGAAGTCGGGCAGGCCCGGTCAGATCCGGGTCATCGTTTCCAAGGACGGGGAGCGCTGGGAATCGGCGTCCCTGCTGAGTGAAAAAGGAGTGGATCTGCGCGATCCCAAGCTTTCGGTCATGGAAGACGGCCGCTTGATGCTTCTGGCCGGAGGGTGTATCGACGATCCCCTCAAGGAGGAGCAATGGGGCTATGTGACCCGAGCGCCGCGAGTCGCCTTTTCCCGGGACGGCCACCAGTGGACGCCGACACGCAGGCTGCTGGCCGAGGACCATTGGTTGTGGAGGGCTACCTGGCACGAGGGCAAGGCCTACAGCCTTTCCAAAATGGGCGAAACGCCCAATCCCCGCCGCGGTTTCCTTTACTGGACTCGCGACGGCCTGAATTGGCATTGGTTGACTGAATTCAAGCTCAAGGGAGTCAGCGAGACAACTTTGCGGGTCATGCCGGACGGTGAGATGATCGCCCTGATTCGGCCCCACTACCTGGGCAGAAGCCGACCGCCCTACAAGAAATGGCAGTTCCGCAAGATTGAGCACAGCATCGGTGGACCCAATTTCATTCGAATTCCGGACGGAAGCCTGTGGGCCGGCAGTCGGCTCAATGGCAAGACGGTCCTGTCGAGGATGACCCCGGAGAGCTTCGAACCCGTGTTGACCCTGCCCAGCGGCAGCGACACCAGCTACCCCGGCATGGTGTGGCACGATGACCTGCTGTGGATCAGCTACTACTCCTCACACGAAGGCAAGACCAGCATCTACCTGGCGAAAGTTCGATTCCGATGAATGCAACCGAGCCTCAACTTCCCCCACCGCCGCGGGCGCTGATTTCAACCAACCCCCTGCAGTGGATTCGATTCTTCGGGCCCGGAGCCATTCTGGCGTCGGTGACCGTCGGCAGCGGAGAAATCCTGTTTCCCTCGCGAGGGGGAGCCATTTTCGGTTTCAGCATACTGTGGGTCATCCTGTTCGTGGCATTCCTGAAATGGATCTTCGTCTACACCAGCATTCGCCACATGATTCTCAGTGGGGGGCATCCCCTGGAGCGATGGCGCAGGATCCCCGGGCCCAGCGGCTGGTTCCCGCTTTTTCTGATCGTGATCGTCGTCCTGGCCACGCCCCTGTGGTTCTCGTTTCTGACCGGACTGACGGGCCAGATCTGCACTGCCATCGCCGGGGTCGGGGACCAGTACCTCTGGGCGACCCTTGCGGTCGTGGGGGCCATTGCCCTCCTGTCGTTCGGCGGCTACCAGTTTCTGGAGAAGGCCCAGACGATCATATTGGGACTGATGGTGGTCTGCATCGTGGTGGCCGTGTTCTACGTGGCGCCGCCGTGGTTGCAGGTGCTCCAGGGCTTTTTCCCGCAAGCTCTCAGCTATCCCGATTGGTTGTACTCAATGATGCCTCAGATGAAGGATCGCTCGGTCTGGGTGGAGGTGGTGGTCTATTCCTCGGCCATCGGAGGGCAGAGCTACGACTACCTGGGATACCTTTCGTTTCTGAGGGAGAAGAAGTGGGGCTGGAGTCATCTCGAGACGGCAACGCCGGAGCAGCTCGAAGGGATAGCGGCCCGCAAGGATCACCCGGCACGGTTGTGGCTGCGGGCGGCTCTGGTCGACACCAGCGCCAGCTTTTTCATGGTGGTCTTTATCGGCGCCTGCTTTGCCATTCTGGGAACGGTGATATTGCAGCCGGACCAGCAGGTGCCGGAAGGCCTCCGCATGTTGACCTACCAGGCAGCCTTCCTCACCACCCTCCATCCCTGGCTGCTGCCGCTCTACCATCTGGCCGTTTTCCTGGCTTTCTTCGGAATCCTTTACGGAGGGCCGGAACTTTCCTATCGAGTTCTATTCGAATACCTGAAGTCCATGCCGCGCTTCCGGAACAGGCTGCCGTTGCGGGGTCTGAGAACCGGCTGGATTCTCTGGGCCCTGGGAGGGGGCATTCTGGTTCTGTGGTGGAGCCGGTTCAATCCCGAGGTTCGCCTGTTGGATATCGTAACCCCGGCCGGCATCTACACCGGTGTCCTCTCCTGCGGGTTCTATGCTCTGGCCAACCTGTGGGTGGACCGCCGCTTTCTGCCCCTTCCCTTGCGAATGGGAAGCTGGCTGGTGGCTCTCAACGTCGCCTCCGCCATCGCCCTTTCCAGTTTCGGACTCAAGGCGCTTTGGGATTACGATCAGTTTCGGGGCTACCTGGTGCTGGCTCTGTTCCTGGCTCTCTGTTTCCTGTTGGCCAGATTGCTGCGGTTTGTGGATCGTGCGGCGCTTCCCCATGAGACCGCCGGGAGCCCTGAGATCCGCGAACCCAATCCCTGAGATGGAGAAAACGCCATGAAGCTGGGGGTCATTTCATCGAATCTGATGCAGTATGAGTTCGAGGACGGTCTGCGCTACGCGCGCCAGCTCGGATTGGGGGCCATCGAGGTGGGAGCCTGCGGTCTGGCCAGCAACCGGAAGTACTGCGATCGAGAACGGCTGGTGGCCCACCGCGACGAAATTCCCCGCTGGCTCGAGGCCTTTGAACGCAATGAACTCGAAATCAGCGCGCTTATCGGACATGGGGCTCCGCTGATGCCGGACAAGGCGATTGCTCAGGAATACTCCCGCCAGTTCCGGCAGACCTGCCAGCTCATGGAGTGGGCGGGGATCCGCCGGATGACCCTTTTGTCAGGGCTGCCCGAGGGTGCAGAAGGCGATCGAACCCCGGTTTGGGTCACCTTTGCCGATCTCCCCTTTCTGCGGGACACTGTGGAGTGGCAGTGGGAAAAACGATTGATTCCCTATTGGCGGGAGCACGGCAAGATAGCCAGCGATCACGGGGTGACCCTCTGCTTTGAGATGCATGGCGGGGACCTGGTTCACAATCCGGTAACCCTCAAGAGGCTCCACCAGGAAGTCGGACCGGTGGTGGCCTGCAACTTCGATATTTCTCACATGTGGTTTCAGAGCATCGACCCTTGCGAAGCGGTCCGTTACCTCGGCAACCTGGTACAGCACGTGCATGCCAAGGATGCCCATATTCAGGCCCACAACCTCCGCCTGAGGGGTTTTAATGACTCGTCCTCTGTAGAATCCCCCGAGCAACGGCCCTGGAACTTCACCATTCCGGGTTGGGGTCACGGAGAGTCTGACTGGAAGGAATTCGTGACCGCCCTGCAGTTTGCGGGCTACGACCACGTCCTGTCGATCGAGATGGAGTGTGAATATCTCAATGTCGAGGAGGGGCTGAAGAAGTCGATTGATTTCCTCAAGCCCATCGTGTTCGAGAAGGAGCCGGGCCCGAAGTGGTGGGAGCTTGCCGGCATGAGCGATGCCGGCAGCTTGTGGAAGGAGGACTAGCCCGCCTTTCTCGCCAGGGAGCGCCCAGCACCGTGTGTGCAGGCTGAAGACTCCATACAAAGCACTGCAAGAGGTTAATGACCAACACTTTTTTATCGAATGCTCAACGGCCTGGTGAGAAAAGCGGGCTTGGGATGTCGCTGGCGATCGAGTGGGTGGGACTGGCCTGTTTCAGGTTGTGGCAGGACCATCGGCCTGTGCTGGTAATGGATCCCTATACTCCTTCCGCCGTGGGGCTGGGAGGTCCGGATGTCCCGTTCCTCCAGGCTGACAAGGTGATCGTCAGTTCCCTCACCGACCGGGGTCACGCCTGCATTCAGGTGGTTGAAGGGAATCCTCCGGTGATTAACGCCCTGGACCTGGCTGAGGGTCGGGGTCGGGCGGAGATGAACGGAGAGCCGGTTGTGACCCTCAAGGCAGCCGAGGCTCCAGACCATCCGGAAGGCGCCGATGACAATGCCTTGTACGCCTTCAGGGCCGGAGACCTGTGGATTCTGCACATGGGAGACCTCGGGTATGAGTTGAGTGCCGACCAGTTGGCTCCCTTTGCCGGTCGTTGCGATGTCCTGTTGGCCATCGTCGGCGAAAAGCTCACCCTCACTCTGGACGAATTGGACCCGATGATCGAGATTCTCCAGCCCAAGTGGATCCTTCCGATGCATTACTACCTCCCTCCCATTGACGGGGACATGACGCCGGTGGAAGTCTTTCTGAAGAGGCGTCCCCGAGATCCCTTGGTCCATGTGCGACACCACACCGTGCCTCTGCCGCCCCCCCGTTTCTCCTCCGATCGGCCTACCCTGGTGGTGCTGGAACCCTCTGGCTATAGACCAGGGCTTTCAGGAGGAGGACTCTGAAAATACCTGGCGAAAGCGCTCCAGGGCCAGATGGCTGTCCCCCTCCGGAAAGGCCTCCAATCCCACCGTGCCGTGATAGGCGATCTCCCGGAGAGCGGCAGCCACCCGGGGGTAGTGAATCTCGCCCGTGCCGGGCTCGTGGCGCCCGGGGACGTCCGCCACATGCACGTGCCCGATGACTTCCCGATGGTCTCGAATTGCCTGGACGACGTTGCCTTCCTCCACCTGAGCGTGGTAGACATCGACCAGCAGCCGGATGCGCGGGCTGTTGACCTGCCGGATCAATCGAGCCCCGTCTTCCAGATGGGGGAAGGGGTAACCGGCGTGGTCGACCTTGGTATTGAGCACTTCGAAGTTATACGATACATCTTCCTTTTCGGCGATTTCCGCCAGTTCGCACAGGCACCGGTAGGCGGTAATCCATAGGTCCGCGGGATGCTCGGCGATGGCGTGCACTACCCGGCCCTCGCGGTCGAGCTCGCCGGAAGCGACGGCCAGGTTCCTGCATCCGATCCTCCGGGCCACCGAAAGGTTTTTCCTGGCGCCTTCCAGGAAGGTCGCTACTCCGTCGGGGTGAACCATGCTGCCTGGACCCCACCCCGGCATGGAAGCGATTTGAATGTCCGGATCGGCCGCGATGGCATCCAGCGCCTCATCTTCCCAGCCCCAGAGTTCCACCGAGAAACCGGCAGCCGCGACTTCACGGACCCGCTGCCGGAAGGGAAGATTCGGGAAGACAGTGCCTTCGCAGACGGAGAGGTGGAACATGCTGGCTCCTTTCGGTGCTGGATGACGGGTCGAACGGCTGCTCGCGTCCGATTCCTCCAGCTTGCAGACCGGGTCGGTCCGCTCGGTCCTACGCTTTCTTGGATACCGCGCAGTGGACTTTACGCCACCCCCGGCGTGTTTGCAAGGATCAGCTCCGGCTGTGGTGTCCAGCCGGCGCCTCATAAGTCAATCCATTGAAGGGTTGCTGAAAGGAAGGAATCGATGAGCAGTCGCTTGAGGGAGTTGCTGAAGACTGAGGAGATTCTCTACGGGGTCATCTGCCGCGATACCACCATGACCGACCTGGAGTTGATGGCCCAGCTGGGCTACTCCGTCGTCTTTCTGGATCTGGAGCACGGTCCGCAATCGACGGCGGAGGTGCTCAGGTTGGGCCGGACGATTGCTCATCTGGGAATGGTACCGATGGCCCGCATTCCCGAGTTGACGCGGACCCAGGTGCAGCGGCTTCTGGATGGAGGCATGGAAATCCTGACCTTGCCCGATGTCAGGAGCGCCGCTCAGGCCGCCCGGCTGGTGCAGTTGGGCAAGTTTCCCCCCTTGGGCGAGCGAGGCGTGTCGAGTTCCTCGGCCGGCACCGGCTTCACGCTTGGAAGCGATCCCAGGCGTGCGCTCGGCGAGGCCGACCTCAGGACCTCACTGATGGTGATGATCGAAAGCGACGAAGGCTACCAGGCCCTGGATGACATTCTCGAGGTGGAAGGGATCGACATGCTGACCGTCGGAGAAATGGATTGGTCGGTCAGCCTGGGTCTCTTCGGTCCGGAGGCCAAGCGGGCCCTGGCTCCCAAGATCGAACGGGTGCTGGAGGCAGGCCGCCGCAGCGGCAAGATCCTGTCGATGGGCGGAGGGCACCCCCAACAGGCGCTGCAGTATCGAGCGCTGGGGGTCCGTCTCTTTTTTGTGGGCGTGGATGTCAACCTGAAGCGCAGGATGCTGTCGGAATCGCTGTCCGCATTCAGGGGAGTGCTCGGCTGAGAAATGCGGGCTGCCATCCGGTCGGGTCAGAGCATGCCGAGCGGCACCTCGTGGTCGGGAGCGGGAAAGGCTTGATCGATGGACTTGAAGTCCTCGCTGGAGAGTTCCCAATCCAGGGACCGGCTGTTTTCCCTTACATGTTCCTCCCGGCTCGCCTTGGGAATGGTGAACACTTCCGGATGGCGGGTCAGGAAGTTCAGAACCACCTGCCTGGCCGTTCGTCCCTGTTTCCGGGCGATGGCCGCCAACACCCCTCCACCTCTGCTTCCCGGCGAAGGGAAGCTTGAATGGCCGAAGGGGCTGTAAGCCACCACGGCGATCTGTTGCTCGGCGCAGTAGGGGAGAAGCCCGTACTCGATGCCCCGGTCCCCAAGGTGGTAGAGCACCTGGTTGCAGGCCAGTCGTTCATGGCGCAGCGCTTGCTGGGCTTCTTTCAATTCCTCCAAGTCCAGGTTGCTGACCCCGATGAACCGGACGCAACCCCGCTGCACCAGGGTTTCCATGGCTCGCATGGTTTCCCGGATGGGGTGACGGCCGCTCCAGTGGAGCAGGTACAGGTCCAGGCTGTCCGTTTGAAGCCGCTTCAGACTTCGCTCGCAGGCCCTCAGGGTTCCGTCGTAGGAAGCGTTGTAGGGGAGCACCTTGCTCACCAGAAAGACATCGCTCCTCCTGGCGCCGATTGCTTCCGCCGTCAACTCTTCCGCCCGGCCGTTACCGTACATCTCGGCGGTATCGATGTGAGTCAGCCCCAGGTCAAGCCCCAGTTGCAGGGCCGCCACGGCCCGCTGCTCCTGAGCCTGACTGCCTTCGATCATCCAGGTCCCCTGGCCGATAATCGGAACCTCAACGCCAGTCCAGCCGAATTTTCGTTTGGTCATGGGCATTATTGATCGTCACATTTTGTCCGGTCGCTGAGAATGGCGCCTTGGGCTTCGAGTAGTTCGGTTTCTCTATCGCTGTAACCGACTTCGCGCATCACATCCCGAGTGTGCTCTCCCAGCAGCGGCGCTCCTCGGGTCAACGAGGTCGGCGTCGCCGAAAACTTGACCGGCGTCCCCAAGGTTGCTACCTGACCCAACCGACTGTGCGGGACGTCGGTCACCATGCGGCGCGCCTTCACTTGCGGGTCGGCATGCATGGCCGCGATGGAGAGCACCGGTCCTGCCGGGATCCCCGCGGCTTGGAACTTTTCCAGCCATGAAGCGGTGGTTCGAGATCGAAAGTAGGGAGTCAACTGCTCGACCAGCGCGGCCAGGTGATTCATACGCCCGGCATTGTCGGCGAATCGCGGATCGCGTCCCAGTTCCGATGCTCCGAGAGCCTCCAGCAGCCGCTCCCAGTTGGCCTGGTTGGCGGCCCCAACGTTGACCCAGCCATCCCGGGTTTCAAACGATTGGTAGGGAGCCATCAGGGGATGGGCCGACCCCATCGCGGTTGGGGAGATACCCGTCGCCAGATAGATTGCCGACTGCCAGTAGGTGTGAACGATTCCGGCTTCCAGCAGGGACGTGTCCACCAGTTGCCCCTCTCCGGTCCGCTGCCGGTGAGCATAGGCCGCAACGATTCCAAGGGCCGCCAGGATGCCTGCGGTGATATCCGTCATTGGGGCCCCAACCTTTACCGGAGCCCTCCCGGGCCCTTCACCGGTAATGCTCATCAATCCGCTCATTCCCTGGGCAATGAGATCGAATCCTCCCCGGTCGGCATAGGGCCCCGTCTGTCCGAAGCCCGACAGGGAGCAGTAGATGAGTCCGGGATGATCCGATTTCAACCGGTCATAGCCCAGACCCAGCGCCTCCATCATGCCCTTGCGAAAGTTTTCGATGACGACGTCGCTGTTTCCGGCCAGGCGGCGGAAGACCTCCCGCCCTTTCTCGGACTTCAGATTGAGTCCGATGCCGCGCTTGTTGCGGTTCATCATCAAGAATGCAGCCGACTCTCCCTGGATCTCGGGTGGAACGGCGCGCCGGGTGTCGTCGCCTCCGGGGAGGCGCTCCACTTTGACGACGTCCGCTCCCAGATCGGCCAGCATCAATCCACAGGTGGGACCGGCCATGACGTGGCTGGCTTCCAGGACTTTCATGCCGAGCAGGGGACCGGTGCGATCGGAGGTTGGCTGCGGGTTCATGGTCAACCGGCCTTGAATCGCGGCTTGGTCTTGGTGAGGAAGGCCCGGTATCCTTCCCGGTGGTCCTCGGTGCCGACAATCTCGAAACCCTGGTCCACTTCAGCCTCGGTCAGCGGCTTGGGATCCAGGAGGCGGTAGGCAAATCTCTTGTGCAGGCGGTTGGCCAAGGGGGCCCCGTCCGCGATGCGGCGAGCGGTGGCGTAGGTTTCCTTTTCGACCTCGCCGTCGGCAACCACGCGGGTGACCAGGCCCTTGGCCTTGGCCTCTTGGGATCCGAAGACCCGCCCCTCCAGAAGAATCTCCAGGGCCGTTGCCCGGCCCACCAGGTCGATTAGAGCCCGGATTTCAGGGTAGGCCATGGTGATGGCGATCCGATTGACAGGCACTCCGAATCGGCTGGATTCCCCGCAGATCCGGAGGTCGCACATGGACGCCAACTCCAGACCCCCGCCGACGCATACACCCTGGATCATGGCGATAACCGGATGTTGGCAGTCCCTGATGGATTGCATGGCTTCCTGGATCAGGGCGCCGTAAGCCCGTGCCTGCTGGCGATTAGAGCGGTGCGCCGAGAATTCGGAGATATCGGCACCCGGCGAGAAGGCCTTTTCGCCGGCTCCGCGCAGGACAATGCAGCGCAGCGCCTCATCCGAGGAAAGCTCTTGCATCGCCTTTCCCACCCGCAGCCACAACTCCCGGCTGAGCGCGTTCAGCTTGTGCGGGCGGTTGAGAATAACCGTTGCGATGTCTTTTTCCCGCCGGGTCAGGAGAATGTCGTCCATTGGATTCAAGTCAGCCCTGAAATCGGTGGCAGGAACCAGCCAATTTCGAATCGATTGCGGATAGGGTCATACCAGGACAATTCCCCTGGGTGCAATCCCAGGGGTTTCGGTAAGCCGCCAGGGCGGCCGCAGCACATAGCCGTGGGCGCCAGCCCATGGAAGCCGCTGAAGCCCTCACAGATATCCTTTCAGCGACGGATCTGTCAAGGAAGCGCCACGGACGGCGAGCCTGCTCAGCGAAACATTTTCCCCGGCTACAGTGGCTCGGCCGAGCCCGTGCTTCCCGGACGGGCGGGCAGTCGTATTTCAATTCGCAGCCCTCCTCCGGAGGCGTTGGAAGCGGCCACGGAGCCGTTGTGCAACTGCACGGCCTGCCGGGTGATGGTCAGCCCCAGTCCGGTGCCGCCGCTCTGTCGTTCCCGGGCCGCGGCCACCCGGTAGAAGGGTCGAAAGATCTCGCCGAGTTCCGACTCGCGCACTCCGTCTCCCCTGTCGCGAACCGTAATCACGGCCATGTCCCGGTTCGCTCCAGCCAGTTTCAGTTCAACCTCGACCGCGGTTTCGTCCGCGGTGTAGTAGACGGCGTTTCGGACCACGTTCTCAACGGCGCTTCTCAACAACTCTCGATTGCCCAGGGCCACGCAGGCCTGGCTGCAGAGGATGCGTACGGCCTTTCCCGAACCGCGGGCTTCGTATTCGGCATCGGCCACCACCTCCGCCACCAGTTGGTCCAGGGCAATGTCGTTGCGGGCCGGCGCCATCGTGCCGCTCTCGATGCGGCTGAGAGTCAGCAGGTGGCCTATAAGCTCGTTGAGGCGTCCCGCTTCCAGCTCAATACGGTCCAGTTCATCGTCGGATCGACCCTTCATGCGTTGGCGAATCAGCGCCAAGGCCACATTGAGGCGAGCCAGGGGCGAGCGTAGCTCGTGGGAGATGTCACTCAACAGGCGACGCTGAGCTCCCACCATGATCTGGATGCGTTCGGCCATTTGGTCGAAATCGTGGCCGAGTTCGGTCAGTTCGTCTTGGCGGCCGCCCGGCGCTTTTCCGACCCTGGCGGCCAGGTCCCCGTCCGCCAGTTTCCGGGTCGCTGTCCGAAGCTTCTTCAGGGGAGCGGTCAGATAACAGGCCAGGCCATAGCAGACCAGTCCGGCCGTCAGAAACACGGCCAGGATGCGAAGCACCTGGGTCTGGATGTCGGCGTCCAGAATGCCCAGGGCTCTGAGGATGGGTAGCGGCCGCCGGGGGCGTCCGGGTGGGTTTCCCGGAAGTCGGGCCCGGATGTCTCCCGCCAGGACGAACCGGCGGCCGGCGGGCGAGACCACGCTCTGGGCCACCAGGCGTTCTCCCTGTACGATCTCCACCAGGCGATCGTTGCTTCGCGCGGCCCTGGCCGCCAGGTTCCTGACCCGACTTGATGGAACCGGCCCGGCCAGGAGCTCTCCCGCTTCGTTGAGGAAGGAGACATTGAAACGACGCCGGCGATTGAGTCGATTGATGTTTCGCCTCAGGCCCGAGGGGCCGTCCCTTTCCAGAATGTCGGCCGCCCGTTGCGCAACCAGGGGCATGGTCATCCCGATCCATTGGCGCTCCCGGCGCTCGACCTGCTCCGAGATGGTGGCTCGGGTAGTGAAATAGAGGGCCATGCCCACCAGGGCCATGGCTGCCCAGAACCAGATGAAGATTTTCAGTACGAGACTACGCATGATTCCAATTAGTCTGTTCCCTGTTCCTAAGGTCCGGGATTGGGATAGACGTAGCCGACTCCGCGGACCGATTTGATTCGTTCGACTCCATTGACGTGACGGCCCAGTTTCTTCCTCAGGTTGCTGACGTGCATGTCGATGCTGCGGTCGAAGGGGTCGAACTCGCGTTCCAGCAGGGTCTGAACCAACTCCTCACGGGGCAACACCTGTCCGGCCGACCTGAGCAGCATATCAAGGAGGTTGAACTCCAGCGTGGTCAGCACCACCGGTTGGCCGTTTCGCATTACTTTCCAGGCATTCCTGTCCAGCTCGATGTCTCCCACTCTCAGGAGCGGATGACGATCGGTGTCGGGCTCGAGCTCTCTGTTGGGACGGGAGCGGCGGGAAACGGCCCGGATGCGCGCAACCAGTTCGTGTGGATTGAAGGGCTTTCCCAGGTAATCGTCGGCGCCGATCTCAAGTCCCACGATTCTCTCCACGTCCTCGGCTCTGGCCGACAGCATGAGCACCGGGATGCGCGATTCAGCTCGGATGCGGCGCAAGACGTCGAAACCGTTGACGCCGGGCAGCATCACGTCCAGCACTACCAGCGAGTAATCGCCCGAGAGGGCTCGTTCGATGCCCTCCTGCCCGTGGTTGACGGAGTCCACCTGAAACCCTTCCGCTTCCAGATATCTGGTGACCAGCGAACACAATTCGGTATCGTCATCGACGACCAGCAAACGATCCATGGTGACCCCGACAGGTGGTGGGCGCGGTCCGGTATGCCTCCGTATAACTAAGGGTACTGTTTTGGATCGGTGCACCTCAACTGTCAAGAAAACGGATTGACAAAACTCTACAGAACGCTGACGCACTCTTTACACCCCCTTCCCCGGGAGCGACGTATATATGGGTAAGAGTCAGGCGAGGAGCGAGGTTGCTGTCAAGGCTCTTGAAAATTCCAGAAAAGGAGGAAATTCCAATGTTTCAAACTTCAAGCAAAACTCAAACCGGAAGGATCCTGGCAAGAGGCGTGGTGGTCTCGGTCTTCGCTCTGGCGTCGATTCTCCTGGTGGAATCCGCGTTTGGCCAGTTCGCGGGCTTCAGGGGTGGAGGTGGTCGGGGGGAGGGTCCCGGCGGCAAGGGCAGGATCGGGATGCGGGGTGCGATGATGGTCGAGTTCCTGGGTTTGACCGAAGCCCAACAGGCCGACATCAAGAAAATCCGAAAGGCCGCCCGGGATCAATCCAAACCGATTCGCAAGCAACTGCGGACCAACCGCAAGGCTCTGGGAGAAGCCGTCAAGGCAGGGGACACGACCAAGATCGACACTCTGGCCACCAAGCAGGGAAAGCTCCAGGGACAGTTGGTGGCAATCGGCGCCAACACGCGGTTGGATGTCAAGAATGTCCTGACGCCGGAGCAGCAGCAGAAGTGGACTTCGTTTCAAGAGAAGCTTAAGGCCCGTTGGGAAGAGCGCAGGGAACGCAGACACCAGCGTCGCGGCGGCGGCCCCGGCGGAGAGTAATCGCTGGACATCGCCCCCACGGGGTTTGCCATTCTGGAAACGTTGGTTTGGGCCCGACTCTCCGGTCGGGCCCAATCTTGTTGGTGTGGGCTCGGACTGGAGAGGATCGAACGCAATGATCGGCGGTCAACCAGAAATGAAATTGAAAAAGGGAGGAAGAGATGGGAACCAATAGAGCCGTGGTGTTCTCGGCGATCCTGGTTTTGGGGCTGTCCGTGGAGCTGCTGGCGGGTGAAAAACCCAATTTCTCCGGCACCTGGATCCTGGACCCCGAGAGGAGTGAGATGGGCAGGGGAGGACGCGGTTCCGGCACAGGCCGTTTCGGGGCCGGCAGATCCCGTGAAGGCGGCCGGCAGAGGGGCGGCGGTCCCGGCAGGCGCGGCATGGGTCGCATGGGCCGGGGAGGCCTGAGGGGTCCCTTGACCATCGATCACAAGGAGGGGATGCTCGTCATCCGACAAACCCTGAATTTTGGGGGCGAAGAACGGGTCCGGACATCCAGGTTCGCCACGGACGGAAAAGAGTCGACCAACCCGGGGTTCGGCGGCATGTCCACACCGTCCAAGACCTATTGGGAAGGGAATCGGCTGGTGACCGAATCCAGCATGGAAACCCCCATGGGGCTAATGCAGTCAAAGGAAGTTCGCAGCCTCTCCGATGACGGCAGGACCATGACCGTGGTCAGAACCACCACGGGCGGACCGCGGGAGCGAACTCAGAGGTTGGTCTACGTGCAGCAAGCGGCTCGCTGAACCGCCGGCGATCGGAAAGCCCGATACTAGGGGCCTCTCCCAATGGTCTTTCCGCAAGGCCATTGGAAGAGTGGGTCCGGTCTTGACGAATCTTTACGAAACGTTGACCGACTCTTTACCTCGCTAGCGCCTCGATCGGCATCTGATCCTGTGGACCACAAATCTACGGGATATGAAACCCGAGAAGGAGGGCGTCATGCAGTTTCTCAAGAAATTTGTGCTCATTCCCTGCTTGACATTGAGCCTTGCCGGCGGTGTGCCGTCGTATGCCAAGGCCCGCAAGAACTCCGATCTGGACGAGATCGGGAATCGAAACGTCAACAAGGGGAACTTGAACATCATCTCGATCGAGAAGGAGATCGCTCTGGGCCGTCAGCTCTCCCAGCAGATCGAACGTCAAGTCAAGCTTGTCGAGGATCCTGAAGTCACCGAGTACATAAACCGGGTCGCCCAGAACCTGGTGCGCAATTCCGACGCCAAGGTGCCCTTCACCATCAAGGTGATCGACTCGGAAGAGATCAATGCCATGGCTCTACCTGGGGGATTCCTCTACGTCAACAGCGGACTGATCACCGCCGCCGACAGCGAATCCGAGATTGCCGGCGTGATGGCCCACGAGATTGCCCATGTGACCGCCCGGCACGCCACCGAGCAGCAAACCAAGGCCACCATCGCCAACTATGCCATGATCCCTCTGATTTTTCTCAGCGGAGGGATTGCGTCGGCGATCTACAATGCATCCAGCTTCCTGATTCCGATGCAGTTCCTGCGGTTCAGCCGCAAGGCGGAAACCGAGGCCGACTACCTGGGGCTTCAGTACATGTACAAGACCGGGTACGACCCCACCGGGTTCGTTTCCTTCTTTGAGAAACTGCAGTCCAAGAAGAAGAAAAAGAAGGGCAAGCTGGCCACGGCGTTCTCGACTCATCCGCCTACCCACAAGCGCATCGAGAAGACTCAGGCGAATATTGAGGAGATTCTTCCGGAACGGGAGCAGTACGTGATCAACACCACCGAGTTTGACAGGATCAAGGCCAAGCTTATCGCCATGGAAAATGCCAGGAGACCCTCCTCGGGAGAGACGAAAGGGCGACCGAGCC